>NZ_JBXFWF010000006.1:0-90435 GCF_056854515.1 Stenotrophomonas sp. STEN063 | reverse complement strand
TATCAGTCGATCGCGCGCATCGTATTGCAGATGAAGGTTGTAGGTGCCTCCTCTTGCAACATCGTAGATGTCACTGGGATTTCCATTTTCATCGAAGCGAGTGTCCAGATTGAGCACTCCGCTATCAATACTACGCGCAGGAAGCTGCCGGGCATTCTGCGTCATCTGGTGCAGGACGTTGTTTCCGTAGGCGAAAGACTTCAATGCACCATTTGGGAAATAGCTGATACCTGAGGCATAGGTGTGACCATCACTGCTGCCGACCACCAGTTTCGGTTGACCCAAAGCATTCGGGCTATACGTAATGATGTTGCCGGTAGGATAGCCCTGAGAGGCTAGATTTCCGTTGGCGTCATACCCGTAGCTCAGCAACCACTGGTACAAACCCGGCTGCTGCACGGCCTCGGAAACCAGCAGCCTTCTCTTGTTATAGAGATAGTAATTCACTACCCGCCCTTCCCCGTCCCCGTCATTGTCTGTCGTTATCTGACTTGGCAAACCGTCAGGCGCGTAGATAAACGTTTGATTTCCCCTATGGTTTGGCGTCGACAAGGAAACTACACGATTGCGCGAATTGTATGTCCGACGAACCACGCGACCGCTTGCTGCCTGCGGATAGGCTACCGCCCCAACCGCCGCGCAGCCGCCACCCGATACGCCCTGAGCCTTGCATGCAGCATCGGGTCACCCGCAAACCCTATCCCCGCCGGTAGCAGCGCCGGGTCGAAGGCTACTTTGCGCTGGCTGGTCTGGTGCGGGAGCAGCCGCTCCAGCCAGATGTGACCCAGCGCGAACGATGGCGCGTCGGGATCCCAGCCGCGACTGATGTCGGCCGGATCCTCGCCTTCGGGTACCGGGGTGAACAGCAGGGCGAACATCACGCTGCCTTTCGACAGCTCGCCACGCAGGCGCTTGTCCAGGTAATCGGGACCATCCGGTGGTGCACGGGCGACATAAGGCTTGGTCGCGCGCACGCTGAGGCGGCCGATGCGGGCATGTCCGTCCGGGGCGATCAGCCGGTAAGCGTGCAGCATGTGGTAATCCAAGGCGCTGAAGCTGCTGGTCACTGCCCCTGCGCGCATTTCCTCAAAGTGCGCCACCGCCGGGCAGCCCGCCATCTGTGCGGCCAGCATCGCGGGCAAGCGCTCACGCTGGTTCAACGCATTCAAGAAGACGAGAAACGCCTCGGGGTCACTGGCCGGGAAGCCTTCAAGCGAATGGCCGACCAGCACCATCGCCGCCTTGTTGCCGATCCGCAGCGCCAGTCCGCGCGGTTCGCCCGCGGGGCTGCGCTGGTCGATATGCGGATTGGCCCCGGAACTTGAGAAGCGCGCCAGCACACGCAGATCTTCGCCGCCGAATACCGCTGCCATGCAGAACTGTGGTGCCGTTGCAGTGGCGCGGAAGTGACCTTCCACCAGCAGGCCGCGCGCATGATTCACCCGGCCGCCAGCCGCAACTTTCGCCCCGGCCTGCAAGGCAGCAAACAACGCCTGCGACATGTCTGTCACCATCGCCGTGTCCTCCCACCGCACCACCGTGGCAGCAAACAGCAGCTCGCGAAGATGCGGCGCTGGTCAGCGCTCGCCCAAGCCTGGGCGCAGCGCGATGTGTTTGTATTCCAGAAAATCCTCCAAGGCGGCCAATCCATTGAGCCGCCCGAGCCCTGACTGCTTGAAACCGCCCTCCTCCGTGCCGTCAAACACCCGCGCCCAGTCGTTGATCCAGACCGAGCCCGCATCAAGCGCTTCAGCCACGCGCAGCGCGCGATCAACATCACGCGTCCACACACTGGCCGCCAACCCATACTCGCTGTCGTTGGCCAGGCGAATCGCCTGCGCCTCATCGCTGAAACGTTGAATGGTGAGCACCGGGCCGAAGGTTTCCTGCTGGATGATGGCCAATGCGTTGTCGAACACTTCCAGCAAGGCCGGACGGAAGAACGCGCCCTTGCGCAGCGGGCCGCTGGTAATGGGCCCACCGCGTTCAACCACCACCGCACCATAACTGATTGCTTCCTCCACCACCGCTTCCACCCGCTGCACATTGGCGCGGTCGATCAATGGCCCCATGTCGCTGCTCGGGTCGGCCGCAGGCCCAACCTTGACCATGCGCAGGCGTGCACCCATGCCGTCACGCACCACGTCGTAGATGCGGTCATGCACCAGCAGCCGTGAGCCGGTCATGCAGAACTGGCCACTGAATACCGTCAGTGCTTTCTCGATCACCGGCAGCGCCTGCGCCAGATCGGCATCCTCGAACAGGATCATCGGTGTCTTGCCACCCAGCTCCATGCCGAAACGCTTGAGGTGTTTCGCGCCGCTGCTGCTGATGGCACGGCCGGTGCGGGTGGAACCGGTGAAGCTGACCACCGGCACCTGCGGTGCATCCACCAGGTAGCTGGAACCTTCCGGGCCACTCTCGAAGAACAGATTGATTACGCCGCGCGGCAATGACTCGGCCTCGGCCATGATCCTGGCCATGGTGCTGGCGGTCTGCGCCACCTGCGCCGGCAACTTGATCACCACAGTGCAGCCCGCAGCCAGTGCCGGCGCCAGCGATCGGATGGTCAGCACCACCGGCGAGTTCCAGGGAGCGATCACCGCCGCCACACCCATTGGCTGGCGCAGGACCATCGACAGCCGCCCCGGTTTGGGCCGCAGGGCACGGCCAGCTTCCAGCATCGCCGTCGCTGCCGAATAGCGCAGCTTGCTCGGCACCATGTCCAGTTCGAACGCGGCCTCGGCAGCGATCTTGCCATTCTCCAACGACAGGATCTCCGCCAACCGGGAGCGATTGCGCTCAAACGCCTGCGCCAGCTGCTCCAGCACCCGCGCACGCAGCTCATGGTCATGAGCCCACATCGTCTGCTGGAACGCCTGCGCTGCGGCAGACACCGCCGCCATCGCTGCCGCGCGGCCGTTGTCCGGGTAGCTGCCGATCACCTCGTAGGTGGCCGGATTGATCGAGTCCTTGAGCACCCCATCAAAACGCGGAATACCATTGATCCAGTTGGCAGCTCGGCGCAGTTGCTCTGGGGACCTGGTTGCACTGCTCATGTGACCTCCGCACATTGATTACTCATGACTGGTCGAGCGCTGCTTGTGACGCAGCCAATAGCGACGCACTGCAGATAGCAGCGTCTCCACCAATGGCGTACTGATATTGACCACGATCGGTACGATGACCAGCGTCGACCCCAGCACCCGCAGCGGCAACGGCCACTGCCTGAAGCACGGACCGAGCACACTCACCACCGTCAGCACGGTCGGATACACCGCCAGCCAGACCAGCGCGGTACGCTTCAAACGCGGTGCGAGTTCGGTGCGCCACATCAGCCATCCGCATCCCGCATCCATTGGCTGATGCGCTCAGCCAGCATGATCACCGTTGGATTGGTTGCCACGCAGGGCACATCCGGGAACGCCGAGGCGTCGGCAACGCGCAGGCCGTCAATGCCGCGCACACGCCCTTGGTAGTCGAGTACCGCATGTACATCGTTGGCACCGCCCATCGGCGCGGTGGAGGTCGGATGGTGGTAGATATCCAGCGCCATCGGCAATGCCGCTTCCAGCGCTTCGTATGAGCTCGACAGCGCGCCCGGCACCATTTCCTCGGCAATCATCGACGCCAGTGGTCCCTGCCGGGCAATACGCCGGATCAGCTCGATGCCCTCCACCATCAACTGCCGATCCTGCGCGTCGGCCAGCAGGTTGAGCGCGATGATCGGCGCTGCATCGGCAGCACGCGAGCGCAGCGTCACCCTACCCCGCGAACTCGGCCGGGTCAGCGCCAAGGCCAGCATGAAGATGGCACCAGTTGGCGATGCCTGCGGATCACCGTAATGTACTGCCGATACGTGGAAGTCCCCGACATTGGCAGCCGCCTTGGATGACCGCGCCCACAGGATCGCGCCCACGGGTGGCACCGGCAGACCGAGCCGGTCCGGGCGCGCCGCCCAGGTTGTGTAGAAGAACGGGTGCTCCTGCAGGCGTTGACCGACTGGAAGATTGGCAACCACATCAATGTCCAGTTCCAGTAGATCATTGGCGGGACCAATACCCGAGCGCAGCAGCACCGCTGCGGTGCCATAGGTGCCCGCACTCAGGACGATGCTGTCGGCTTCAATGCGCTGACCATCAGCCAACACCACCGCCGCTGCGCGGCGACCATCAAACGCTACCCGGTCCACAAGGGCCTGGCTGCGGATGCACAGATTGGGGCGCATCCGTACATCCAGGGATAGATAGGTCATGCCGGTATTGAGCCGCTGCCCCATCCGGTTGTTCATCGGGTAAGGGCCAACACCGAACGGTTGCTCGCCGTTGAAGTCGGTCACCCTGGCAAACCCGGCCTGCACGGCGGAGGCCACGAAGGCGCGTTGCATGTCCGAGACTTCGTCATCCTGCAGGTAGTGGATAGGCCAGGGTCCACCTCGTCCATGCATGGCATCGTCACCGTGCACGGTGCGCTCGCTGCGCTGGAAGAACGGCAATACCTCCTGTGCAGTCCAATGCTCAAGACCGGCAGCGGTCCAACGCTCGAAGTCACCAGCGGGTGCGCGCATCGCCACACCCGCATTGACCGCAGAACAACCACCAAGCACCTTGCCGCGTGGCACCGGCATCGTCGCGCCATAGATGTTGGGTTCGGCCGAGTAGCCCCAGTCGTGTGCGGAATCGCCACCGATGATGTGCTGCAACCGCACCGCATCAGGATAGGCATCCGGCGCATAAGCCTGCCCAGCTTCGATCAACAGCACGCGCCGGAATGGATCCTCGCTGAGCCGGCTCGCCATCACCGCGCCGGCCGAGCCACCGCCGACAATGACCACGTCGTAGTACGAATGGCCCGAAACCGCCACTGCATGCGCACTGTCACCCTGCACCTGCATGCCTGTACCCGCGTATTTTTGCCGAGTAACCATGGCGAACACCTCCTCGCAACCCATCCTTCCTGCCACCGCCCGTCACCTGCGAACGTTGATGCAAGCACTGCTGGCACCGGGACCACGGTGGCCATCCTCGACCCCAGCCGGCGCAGGCGGAATCCCTGCACACGTCATGACACTCAGGAAAAAATGTCCTCAGTCCTCTCATCGCTGGAATCATTGAATGGCTTGATCGCGTTCGCATCTGCCGTGCAGACGGGTGGCTTCTCGGCCGCAGGCCGGCAATTGGGCCTATCCGCTTCGGCAGTGGGAAAGGCAGTGGAACGCCTCGAGTTCCGCCTGGGCACGCGCCTGCTGAACCGCACTACCCGTTCGCTGGCCCTTACCGACGAAGGCGAGGTGCTGTACCACTACGTCGACAAGGTATTGAAGGACCTACAGGAGGCAGAGCGCGAGTTGAACACGCGCCAAGGCACGCCACGCGGGCGCCTGCGGATCACCGCCACTCCCGTTCTGGGCCGCAGGTTCCTGGTGCCCGCATTGCACGACTTCCACGCACTCTATCCGGAGGTCAAGGTTGCGCTCAGTTTCGATCTTCCTCGACCCGATATCATCGAGGAAGGTTTTGATCTGGCGTTGTGGGCCGGCGAGCTCGAAGATTCCAGCCTGCAGGCGCGGCGCGTGGGATCGTATACACTGATCACCTGCGCCTCGCCGGGCTATCTTGCCGAGAACGGCACGCCAACCTCGATCGCCGAGCTGGGCAGCCACTGCTGCCTTCACTACCGCCACCGCGGCAATCAGCGGCTGGAACCTTGGCGGTTCCAGAACCACACCATCTCCAAGCCTCCGATCCCCGCCCCGGACTGCCACCTCAACGATGCCGGCGCGTTGGTAGAAGCAGCCGTGGCCGGACTCTGCATCGTGCAACTACCGGACTTTGTGGTGCGCGAGGACATCGCCACTGGCCGACTTCAGGAAGTGCTCCAAAGCAACGCTGTCGCGCCGCTCGGCGTCTTCCTCGTATGGCCACCGATGTCCGCACAGGCACTGCGCGTGCGCGTCTTCATCGAGTTCATCTCGAAGCGTGCAGGCAACCTGTTCAACATCACCAGCACCGCAGCGTCGGGCCAGCCCTGAACGAGTGAAGCCGACCCTACGGCCGGCTTCATCAGCTGCGATACCAGGCGAAAACTCAGTCCACCAAGCGCAGGCGCAGCTCCTTGGGCAACGCAAACACCATGGTCTCGGGCTCGCCGCCGGTTTCGCGGACGCTGCCAGCGCCGAGCTCGCGCAGCCGTGCAATCACACCATCCACCAGCACCTGCGGTGCCGATGCGCCAGCGGTCAGGCCGATGTGCTGCTTGCCAACCACCCACTGCGGATCGATCTCGTCCGCCCCATCGATCAGGTAGGACTCCACGCCCTCACGACGTGCAAGTTCGCTGAGCCGATTGGAGTTGGAGCTGTTCGGCGAACCGACCACCAGCACCAGATCACACTGCGTGGCCAGGTCACGCACCGCATCCTGGCGGTTCTGCGTGGCATAACAGATGTCGTCGTTCTTCGGCCCCTGCACCATCGGGAAATGCTTGCGCAGTGCTTCGATCACCGCACGGGTGTCATCCACCGACAAGGTGGTCTGGGTGGTGAATGCGAAGTTTTCCGGCTGCGAGACCTGCAGCGCTTCCACGTCTTCCACGCTCTCGACCAGGTAGATTTTGCCCTTGCCGTTCTCGCGGTTCCACTGGCCCATCGTGCCTTCCACTTCGGGATGACCTTCGTGGCCAATCAGCACCACATCGCGGCCAGCACGGCAGTGGCGTGCAACTTCGAGATGCACCTTGGTCACCAGCGGACAGGTGGCGTCAAATACCTTCAGGCCGCGGCGATCGGCTTCGATACGCACCGCCTGCGATACACCATGCGCACTGAAGATGACGGTATTGCCGTCCGGCACTTCGTCGAGCTCTTCAACGAAGATGGCGCCGCGTGCCTTCAGGTCATCGACCACGAAACGGTTGTGCACCACTTCGTGGCGCACATAGATCGGCGCGCCCAGGGTTTCGATGGCGCGTTTGACGATCTCGATGGCGCGGTCTACACCGGCACAGAAACCACGGGGATTGGCGAGCAATACGTCCATCTTCAACGACTCCGACCGCTGACGGTCGCTAATGCGGGAACAGATGCCGGCATCATCCGGCTTTTTTCTCGGCCTTGCCATCAAGCAGACCCATCAAGGCGATGCCGATGGCGCCGCCCACGATCGCCGCATCGGCGATGTTGAACGACGGCCAGTAGTGGTCACCGATATACCACTGGATGAAATCAACCACATGACCATGAATCTGGCGGTCGATGACGTTGCCGATGGCACCGCCGATCACCAGCGCATACGGCAGCGCACTACGCCAGTTGGCGCGCGGCGTGCGCGACAGCCAGAACGCCATCAGGCCACTGATCGCGATGGCCAGAAACGTGAAGAACCACAGCTGCCAGCCACCAGCATCACTGAGGAAGCTGAATGCCGCGCCGGTGTTATAGGTGCGGTACCAGTTCCAGAAACCGTCGATCACCGGCACCGGGGTGAACTCTGGCAGGCTGGACAGCACCCAGGCCTTGCTCCACTGGTCCAGGCCGATCACGGCCACGGACACCAGCAGGTAGATCAACGCATTGGGTTTAACAGCCTTTGCTTGCATGTAATACGCCTGTAGTTGACTGCGATGAAACGGATGGAGCGCTGCTCGCTACCCCACCCGCTCCGCGTGACGGATGGCTTAGAACCAGCGGCGGTTCTCGCCAGCGCCGTCGATATTGCTGACGCAACGGCCGCACAGCTCCGGATGCGCCTCGACCGAGCCGACATCGGCGCGGTAATGCCAGCAACGCACGCACTTGGCCTTGTCGGTCGGCTGCGCACTGACAAACACCTCGTCGGTGGTGGCCGGACGCACGCTGACATCGCCACTGATGAACAGGAAGCGCAGCTCCTCGGCCAGCGGTTGCCAGCGTGCAGCCTGCTCTTCGTTGGCAGCAACGGTGATCTCCGCCTCCAGCGCGGCACCGATGGCGCCATTGGCACGCATCGGCTCCAGCACCTTGGAGACCTGCTCACGCAGTGCCAGCAGCTGGTCGAAATCGGCAGCGGTCAACTGTGCATCGGCCGGCAACGGCGCCAGGCCGTCATACCAGGTGGAGAACAACACGTTGTCGACGCGCTTGCCCGGCAGGTAGCCCCACAGCTCTTCGGCGGTGAAGGTCAGGATCGGCGCAACCCAACGCACGAACGCTTCGGCGATATGGAACATCGCACTCTGCGCCGAACGACGGCCGCGCGAATCTTCCTGCATCGTGTACAGGCGGTCCTTGGTCACGTCCAGGTACAGCGAGCCCAGATCGACGCTGCAGAAGTTCAGCAGTAGCTGCACGATCTCGGCCATGTTGTAGCTGGCGTAGGCGACCTTGATCTTCTCCTGCAGCTCGAACGCGCGATGCACGATCCAGCGGTCCAGGGCGACCATGTCCGGCAATGCAACCAGGTGCTGGGCCGGATCGAAGCCATCCAGGTTCCCAAGCAGGAAGCGCGCGGTGTTGCGCAGGCGACGGTAGGCGTCGGCGTTGCGCTTGAGGATTTCCTGCGACAGCGACATCTCGTTGCTGTAATCGGCAGAAGCAATCCACAGACGCAGGATGTCAGCACCCAGCGTGCGCATGATTTCCTGCGGCTCGATGCCGTTGCCCAACGACTTGGACATCTTGCGGCCGTGCTCGTCCACTGTGAAACCGTGGGTCAGACACTGCTTGTACGGCGCGTGCTTGTCGATAGCCACGCCAGTCAGCAGCGAGGACTGGAACCAGCCGCGGTGCTGGTCGGAGCCTTCCAGGTACAGGTCGGCCGGCTTGCCATAGCCACGTGCCAGCAGCACGCCTTCATGGGTCACGCCGGAGTCGAACCAGACATCGAGGATGTCGGTGACCTTTTCGTACTGGGCGGCTTCATCGCCAAGCAGTTCGGTGGCGTCCAGCGAATACCAGACGTCGATGCCGCCCTGCTCCACGCGGTCGGCCACCTGCTGCATCAACTCGACGCTGCGCGGGTGCGGCTCGCCGGTTTCGCGGTGGGTGAACAAGGCAATCGGCACACCCCAGGTGCGCTGGCGGCTGATGCACCAGTCAGGGCGGCCGTCGACCATGCTGCTGATACGCGCCTTGCCCCAGCTCGGGAACCAGCCCACGTTGTCGATGGCAGCCATCGCATCATTGCGCAGGTTAGCCTTGTCCATCGAGATGAACCACTGCGGGGTGGCGCGGAACACCACCGGTGTCTTGTGGCGCCAGCAATGCGGGTAGCTGTGCTGGATCTCGAAGAACGCCAGCAACGCGCCGCTCTCGCGCAGCACATCGACGATCAGCGGCTGTGCCTTCCACAGGTGCTGGCCAGCCAGCTCAACCGTGCCAGCCGGCGGCGTCGACGACAGGTAGACGCCACGGCCATCGACCGGATTGATCTGGCCGGCGTTGTACTTGTCCATCAAGCCGTACTGCTGGCTGACCGCGAAGTCTTCCTGGCCGTGGCCAGGCGCGGTGTGCACTGCACCGGTACCGTCCGCATCGGATACGTGCTCGCCATTGAGCAGCGGGATGTCACGGTTGGCATAGAACGGGTGAGCCAGCAGCTGGTTCTCCAGCGCCGAACCCTTGGCGTGACCATGCACGACCACCTCGGCCACGCCGTAGCGGCCCAGCGAGCGCTCGGCCAGGGCAGAAGCCAGCACCAACCAGCGCGGCTGGCCGTTGTGGGCCGGGCCTTCAACCAGCACGTATTCGATATCCGCACCCAGCGACACCGCCAGCGATGCCGGCAACGTCCACGGCGTGGTGGTCCAGATCGGCACCGCCACTTCCACACCGGCCGGCAGCTCGACACCGAAGCTGGCAGCCAGCGTCTTGGAGTCGCGCGCGGCGTAGGCCACATCGATGGCCGGCGAGGTCTTGTCCTGGTATTCGATTTCCGCTTCAGCCAGCGCCGAGCCGCAGTCGAAGCACCAGTGCACCGGCTTGGCACCACGCACCAGGTGGCCATTGGCGACGATCTTGGCCAGCGCACGGATTTCATTGGCCTCGAAGTCGAAGCTCAGCGTCTTGTACGGGTTCTCCCAATCGCCGATCACACCCAGGCGTTTGAAATCAGCGCGCTGCAGGTTGATCTGCTCTTCGGCGTACTCACGGCACTTCTGGCGGAACTGTTCGGCATCAAGCTTGACGCCGACCTTGCCCCACTTCTTCTCGACCGCGATTTCGATCGGCAGGCCATGGCAATCCCAGCCCGGCACGTAGGGCGCATCGAAGCCGTCGATGTAACGCGACTTGACGATGATGTCCTTGAGGATCTTGTTGACCGCGTGGCCCAGGTGGATCTGGCCGTTGGCATACGGCGGGCCGTCGTGCAGCACGAACAGCGGGCGACCCTTCGCGTTGTCGCGAAGCTGCGCGTAAATACCCTGCTCTTCCCAACGTGCCAGGATGCCCGGCTCACGCTTGGGCAGGTCGCCGCGCATCGGGAATTCCGTTGCCGGCAGATGGAGGGTGGCTTTGTAATCCTGGCTCACGCGGTAGCTCGCAATCTGTGTTCGTTGAGGATGCGACGCGCCTGTTCTGCGTCGCGGTGCATCTGCTCGGTCAATGCCGGCAGACCGTTGAACTTCTCTTCATCCCGCAGCTTGGCCACGAACTCAACTTCGATGTGACGGCCGTACAGGTCGCCATTGAAGTCGAACAGATGTGCCTCAAGCAGCGGCTCCACACCTTCAACCGTGGGGCGCGTGCCAAAGCTCGACACCGACGGCCATGGCTGCTCGAACACGCCGTGCACCCACGTAGCGTAGATACCAGAAAGTGCGGGTGTTTTCGGGAAACGCAAGTTGGCGGTGGGGAAGCCCAGGGTGCGGCCGAGCTGGCGCCCGCGCACGACCCGGCCGCCGATCGCATACGGACGACCCAGCAATTCGCCGGCATGGGCGAACTCGCCGGCCACGATCAGCTCGCGGATGCGGGTGCTGGAAATGCGCTCGCCGTTCAGGTGCACCGGCTCGATCTCGCCGGCGACAAAGCCCAGCTCGGCGCCCATCGCCTGCAACAGCGCGATATCGCCGCCGCGGCGGTTGCCGAAATGGAACTTGGGACCGATCCAGACTTCACGCGCACCCAGCCGGCGCACCAGCATGTCGCGGACGAAGTCCTCGGCGGTGATCGCCGCCATCTTGGCGTCAAAGCGCAGCAGGCCGACGCTGTCGACCCCCAGCTCACGCAGGGTGGCGACCTTGTCACGCGCCAGCATCAGCCGCGGCGGCGGGTTGTCCTTGGCAAAGAACTCGCGCGGCAGCGGCTCGAAGCCCAAGGCTACGGCCGGCACACCCAAGGCGCGGGCACGGGCAACCGCGTGGCGCACCAGCGCCCGATGGCCCAGGTGCAGGCCATCGAAGGCACCAATGCAGACCACGCTTCCCTGCGGGAACAACACCCCGCCTTCGACGTCTCTAAAAAGCCTGCTCATTCCATCCGGATCCGGCCCATACGGGCCGGTTCTGTCGTGTGTAGCCCTGAAGTATAACGGGCAGCTCAGTGGCCGCGCAGGTCGCGCGGACGGAAGCCCATCGCAACCATTGCCAGCAGATAACTCGCACCGCCGGCGCCCACCAGCAGCGCCAGGGCACTGGCACGCTGCCACTTATCCATCGGCGTGAACGCCGGCAGCCAGTGCAGCAGGCCCAGCAGCACCGCCACCATCACCGCACAGGCCAACGCCAGACGCAGCAGATAGCCCCCCCAGCCCGGCCGGCGCTGATAGACGCCCGTCTTGCCCAGCCAATGCCAAAGCAGGATCAGGTTCAGGTAGCTGGACAACGCACTGGCAATACCCAGCGCCAGATGCAGGCCCGGCTGCTTGCCCAGCGCCACCATCACGCCCTGCGCCTTCAGCTCCGGCGGCACCATGAGGTGGAAAACCACTGCCAGCAGGATGAAGTTGAAGACCATGTTAGCGACCAGCGCGACCAGACCGGCACGCACCGGGGTCTTGGTGTCCTGACGCGAGTAGAACGCGGGCAGCACCACTTTCAGCAAGGCGAATGCCGGCAGACCGAAGCTCAGGCCGTAGACCGCCAGTGCGGTCATCTGGGTATCGAATTCGGTGAACTTCTTGTACTGGAACAGCGTGGCGATCAGCGGTTCGGCCAACAGCAGCAGTGCCAGCATCGCCGGCACTGCGATCAGCAAGGTCATGCGCAGGCCCCAATCCAGCGCATTGGAGAAGCCCTCGCCGTCGGTTTTGACGTGATGACGGGCCAACGCTGGCAGGATCACCGTCCCCAAAGCCACCCCAAACACGCCAAGCGGCAGCTCCAGGAAGCGATCAGCCAACGACAGCCAGGACTGCGAGCCGTCAGTCAGATGCGCGGCGATCACGGTGTCCAGCAACAGGTTGATCTGCGCCACCGAAGAGCCGAACAGGGTCGGCACCATCAAGGTCAGCACCTTGCGCACATCCGGGTGGTTCCAGCCCCAACGCGGCAGGGTCAGCAGATTGATGCCCTTCAGCCCGGGCAACTGGAACAACAGCTGCAGCACACCTGCCGCCAGCACCGCCCAGCCCAATGCCAGAATCTGTTTCTCCGGCGTGCCGCCCAGCCGCGGCGCCAACCACAGCGCGCCGGCGATCATGCACAGGTTGAGGATCACCGGCGTCAGCGCCGGCATGGCAAATCGCTGGAAACTATTGAGCGCACCGCCAGCCAAGGCGGTCAGTGAGACAAACAGCAGGAACGGGAAGGTCAGCCGGAACAGGTCGATCAGCAAGCCCTGCTTGGCCGGATCCGTCGCACCACTGCTGAACAGGAAGGCCAGCTGCGGCGTGAAGATCAGCGCCAATGCGGTGACCACCAGCAGCGCGCCACCCAAGGTACCCGACACCCGCGACATCAGCTCGCGCAGGTCGGTATGCGGACGGGTTTCCTTGACCTCGGTGAAGACCGGCACGAACGCCGTGGCGAAGGAGCCTTCGGCGAACAGGCGACGCAGGAAATTGGGCACACGGAACGCCACCCAGAAGGCGTCGGTGACCGCGTTACTACCGAAGGTGGTAGTGATAACCTGATCACGAACCAGGCCAAGAACCCGGGAAATCATCGTCATGCTGCTGAACGACAGCAGCCCCCGCAACATGCGCGGTGAACTCACCCACGGCCCCCTTGACAACTTGACTTGACGTTCAATCGGACAGCCATCATACTTGCATGCTTGCTGTTCCCACCACACCGATTTTCAGGAAACCACCACTGTGGCCAATATCAAGTCCGCCAAGAAGCGCGCCAAGCAGACCGTTGTGCGCAACGCGCGCAACACGGCTCAGCGTTCGATGCTGCGCACCGCCGTCAAGAAGGTGATCAAGGCTCTGGATGCCAACGACGCCGCTGGCGCCGAGGCAGCCTTTGCCGTCGCCCAGCCAATCCTCGACCGTTTCAGCGCCCGTGGCCTGATTCACAAGAACAAGGCTGCGCGTCATAAGAGCCGTCTGACCGCTCGCATCAAGGCCATCAAGGCTGCCTGATCCGTGCGATCACCAGGAGTCGCAAGACTCCCGGCATGAAAAACCCGACCTTGTGTCGGGTTTTTTGTTGGGCGATTTTCAGGGGAAGTGAGGCAGACCCCCTCCCGCAGGGCTTTGGCTTTGGCTTTGGCTTTGGGCCGGCCAAGAAAAACCTGAACAATTCCCTTCTCCCGCTTGCGGGGAGAAGGCGCCCGGAGGGCGGATGAGGGAGCCTTTGACCTGGGTTTGGCTTTTCAAGCAAAAGCTTGCCCTCACCCCAACCCCTCTCCCGCAGGCGGGAGAGGGGCTTTAAGCACAAGCACCAGCACCAGCCACTGCCAAAACCAAAACCAAAGCCAAAGCCAAAGCCACAGCCACAGCCACAGCCACAGCCACAGCCAAAGCCAAAGCCAAAGCCAAAGCCAAAGCATAAGAGCCAGGAGCCAGGAGCAGAGCGATTCCCGCCTTCGCGGGAATGACGGCATCGGAGCAAAAAGCCAGAGCCAAAGCCAAAGCGAGCGCTAATTCCAGATGCCTGATCAGGCCATCCCTGCACCCACGGTCGCCCGAACCGGGATCCCCGTCGGATCAAACTCCTCCAGGCAGAACACATTCACCCCGTAGTAGTCCGGGGTGACCCGCTTGCGGTGGAACGGATAGATACCGCAGGTGCCGCAGAAATAGTGGTGCGCGGTCATCGTGTGAAACTGATACTCCACCAGTGCCTCCTGCCCGGACAGCAGCTCGAACGCAGACTCATGCACCTTCACCATCAAGGCGTTCTTGCGCCGGCAGATCGAGCAGTCGCAGGTGGTCAGCTCCGGGAAGTCGGTTTCAATGCGGAAGCTGACAGCGCCGCAATGGCAGCTGCCCCGGTAAGTCTGCAGGGGACGGTGGGACACGCGGATCTCCAGAAAGAAGGCGAGCGACAAGGCAAGGCTTGGATCATACTCAGCCCATCATCGGACGGGTGGGGAGAGGGTGATGCGCGCATTCCTGAAAGGCTTGCTGGCGGTGGTGCTGGGCTTGATCGCCGGCAGCGCGGTGAACATGGGGCTGATCCTGCTCGGCGGGCATCTGGTGCCACCACCTGCCGGTACGGACACCAGTACGACTGAAGGCCTGCAAGCCGCAATGCCCTTGTTCGAGGCCCGTCACTTCCTGTTCCCCTTCCTCGCCCATGCATTGGGCACCTTTGCGGGTGCGTTGCTGGCAACCTGGATTGTTGGCCGAGTCAGTAAAGTGCCGGCACTGCTGATCGGCTTGCTGTTCCTGGCGGGTGGTGTGGCGAGCTGTTTCATGCTGCCGGCACCACGCTGGTTCGAGGTGCTGGACGTACTGCTGGCCTACCTGCCATTTGCCTGGTTGGGTTATCAGAGCGCAAAAAAGCCAGCCCGGGATGTGGGAGCGGCGTAAGCCGCGAAGCTGATGAACCAACTGCAACCGCTTCATTTGCGATTGCAGTTGTTGACCTGCCTGTCCCGGTACGAGCTTCACGGCTTACGCCGTTCCCACAACCCCCACCGGCTGCGGCAGCGCCTGCCCGAAACACAGCACGTTGCCAGCAGGATCGGTGACGCTGAAATCGCGCATGCCATAGGGCCGGTCACCAATGGCAACGGTGATGGCAACGCCGGCAGCCAGCAGCTGCGCGTGATAGTCGTCTATGCCGTCGATGTGCAGGTACAACCTGCTGATTCCACCGGGTCTGGCATCGCTACGGGTGACCAGGGTCAGCTCCACCTCGTCGCGGCAGACAGAGGCCATTTCAGCGGGTTCACCCCATTCCCATGCCAGCGAGAAGCCAAGCTTGTCGCGATAGAACGCCAGGACTGCGGACAGGTCTTCGACACCGAGAAATGGCGACACCGAATGGAAGTGCGTGGTTGTCATGGCAAGTGTCCGTTTGGGGCTTGGGTTCAGGAGCCTGGCGGAATCAGTCCGGCATTCGCACTGTGTTTGGCATTGCTTACGGTTTGTTGTTGCATCGCCGATGATGTGTTGACGCTGCGGTGACCGCAGGATCAGACCGTGAATGTTTTCGCGTAGCTGTCGCGATCGATATCCAAGATCTCGACACTGATCTGCAGCTCCAGTCCACTGGCGGTAATGAGTGATCCAAGTGCTTCCAGCAGTACGTTGGCAACATCGCGTTTGATCTCGCTGCTGCGACCACTGAGTATCGCAAGGCGCGCAGCCACAAAGCCACGCGGGCTGTCGGTGGTGCCGATCGCGACGCAATCAAACGCCAGCGCACGCGATTTGATGTCGGCTTCCTCGAACTGGCCGGTGCCGAGCAGAGCATGGTTGAGGGTGCGCAGCACCGCCGGGGTAATGGCGGTGGCGAGGTTGCTGCTGTATTCGATGGTCAGATGGGGCATGGCGAATTCGTTGTCAGGGCTGCGCGGATGGCAGCAGCGCGTTGATCCGCTGGATCATCGCATCCGGGTAGTGGATTTGGGTGGGTGTATCGGCGAGCGGTGCAGCGGCATCGGCATCGCGCAGGTCGGCGTCCAGGCCACTTTTGGGTAGATAGATCGGTGCCGCCACCGAGAAGCCGCGCTCAGGCAGGCGGCCATGGACGGCACGATAAAGCTCGATGGCATCAAGCAGGGTCAGCGCCGGGCCCGGGTGCATGCCGTCGGCGTCATACCACTGCAGGTCGGGGGCTGCGGCCGAGGCGCTACGCAGGGCTTCGGAGATTGCCACATAAGGAATGCCGGCCTGTCCGGCGGCGGCTGCTTCCTTGGCAATCAGGCGGGTAGATGCCGCCGGGTGTGCCTGGTAGCTGCCCAGCAGCAGGACGCGCGCGCCGGCGTCGCTGCCGGCCTTTGCCAGTGCCCTGATCGCCGCCTGCGATCTTGTACAGGCGGCTTCGTCGGGCCAGCACAGCAGGGCGCCGCCTTGTTCCTGCAGAACCAACAGTTGCGGGCGATGCTCGGCCAGTGCACGTTGAACCGAGCCATCTGCAAGCCGTTCGTCGAGTAGCGCGCCGCCCTTGACGATCATCTGGCTCTGCAGCGGATGGCCATTGGCGGCACTCAGCGCAGCGTAGGTCGCTGGCAGGTTGCCCACGTAGATGAGGCTGTTGCCAACGAACAACGCCTTTGTCGGCTGCGCCGAAGGTTGCGCAGCGCACGCGGTGAAGGCGAACAACAGCATCAGCAGTGAGATCCATCTGCGCATTCCGAATTCCTTGTCTTGATCGGCTATTGGCGAGTCTCTGACCGCATCACCAATCAATGGTTCCGCGGATTACCGTCTGCACCTGCCCACCGGACCAGACATCGCCGTGCTCGTCGATGCGCAGTTCCAGCAGGGCATCGTGACCGACTTCGCGGCCCTGGCTGGCGGTGTAGCGCTTGTCCACGCCGGGCAGGGCATCGCGCTCGTCCAGCCAAGCGGCCAGCACCGCATTGGCGGCACCGGAAGCAGCATCCTCGAAACGACGGCCATTGCCTACGAAGGCGCGGACCACCAGTTGGTAGTTGTCGCCAGCAGCGCGTGCATAGGCGAACACGCCCATCGCGCCGGTGGATTCAGCGAGCGTGGCGATCGTGTCCCAATCGGGATTGAGTGCGCGAAGTGCGCGCTCATCAGCGACTTCAACAACCCACCAACGGCGACCGCCATCCATCAAGGCCGGTGGCAGCTTGCCCAGCGACCAGCCGGTGATGGCCGGCTGCAGGCGTGGATCGTCAGCAGTGACGATCTCGGCCACCGAGGCGCGCGGGGTGCGGATGGCGATGGTGCGGATGCCGTCGTGTTCGCTGATCTGCAAGGGCAACTGGCCAGCGATGCCGTCCTGAACCAGTTGTCCGTCGATGGCTGCCGCCACTCCGCTTTCAAGCACGGCATGCGCGCTGCCGACGCTGGGATGGCCGGCGAACGGCACCTCCTTCTGCGGGGCGAACATGCGGATGCCGTAGCTGGTGCCGGGCTTGGTCGGAGCGAAGATGAAGGTGGTTTCGGGCAGGCGGGTCCAGCGGGCGATGGCCTGCATGGCAGCATCGTCCAGGCCATCGGCATCGAGTACCACGGCCAGTGGATTGCCGGTGCCGGGGCGCGGGGCGAAGACGTCGAGTTGCAGGAAGCGGCGGGTGGTCATGGGAGAGTCCGAGTGCTGTGAGGCTGTTCTGTTGCTGTTGCTGTTGCTGTTGCTGTTGCTGTTGCTGCTGCAGTTGCAGTTGCAGTTGCAGTTGCTGTTGCCTTGGCTTTGGCTTTGGCTTTGGCTTTGGCCGTGGCCGTGGCCGTGGCTGTTGCCTTGGTTTGGGCCGTTGCAGTTGGCTTTTGCCTTAGCCCCTCTCCCGCTTGCGGGAGAGGGGTTGGGGTGAGGGGAGGCGGACGAAGTCCGCTTGCTTGGTGCTTTTGGGTTGTTGCTGTCTGCAAAGGCGAAATCAAAGGCATGCGTGCTTCGCACGCTTCCCCTCATCCGCCCCTTCGGGGCACCTCGCTCCGCGCCCCGGCCCTGCGTAGCACGCAGGGCGTACGAACAGTCACGAGCCTTTGGCTCGTGAACGCCTGTTCTTAACCCCGTAAACGGGAGAAGGGAAAAGCGGGCACCGCGTGCACCCTCACCACTCAATCTGCCCAGCAATAACCTGTTGCACTTCACCACCAATCCAGATGTTGGAGTCCGCATCCACTTCCACCCGTACCTCGCCATTGCGGCCGAGCTCACGGCCCTGGCTGGCCAGGTACTGCTGGAAGGGTTTGATCCGGCCCTGGGCCAACAGCTGGGCGGCAACCAGTGCGTTGGCGCTGCCGGTTACCGGGTCTTCGTTGACACCGACACCGGGCGCAAAGGCGCGCACCACATACTGGTAGCCCACATCCGGTCGGTCAGCCGGCGCATACACCGCCAGCTTGCCGCGGCCCGGCATGGCAGCAATCGCCGCCAGCTCCGGCTTGTAGCGACGCAGGGCGGCCTCGCTGCCGGCCTCCAGCAGCCACCAGTCCGGGCCGTTGTTCCAGAGTTCGGGGCTGTGGCCGGGCTTGGCCAGCGCCGCCAGGCCTTCGGGCGCGGTATCGAGGACGAGATCACGGCGTTCCGCCTGCGGGCTGCGCACATGGATCTGGCGGAACCAACGACCGCCCTGTACCCGTACTGGCAGCAGACCGGCTTTGCATTGCTGGATCAGCTGGCCGTTGTCGTCGGGTGTGGCCAGGCCGAGTTCCACCGCGGCCCAGGCGGCACCGACGCTGGGATGGCCAGCGAAGGGCAGCTCACCCTTCGGGGTGAAAATGCGGATGTGGTAGCTGGCGCCTTCATCGGGCGGCAGGAAGAAAATGGTCTCGGACAGGTTCAGCCAGGCGGCGATGGCCTGCAGGGCGGCATCATCCAGGCCTTCGCTGTCGACGATGACACCCAGCGGGTTGCCGGTGCCCGGGCGGGCGGCGAACACGTCCAACTGCAGATAACGGCGAACAGACATTGCGGATCGGTTCCAGACGACGGCTGGGCAGCTTACCAGTGCACCTGTCCTGCGATAACCGGCTGGACCTGGCCGCCGATCCAGACCGTGCCCTGCGTGTCGATTGATAGCTGGACGCGACCATCGCGCCCCACTTCCCGGCCCTGGCTGGCCACGTAATTGCCATCAGCATTGGGTAGTTGCCCGTGTTGCTGCAGCCATGCGGCAATCAGCGCATTGGCACTGCCTGTGACGGGGTCCTCGGGCACGCTCGCCGAATCTGCGGGACAGAACACACGTACCACCAGTGCGTGGTCTGGGCTGCTCTCGGCAGCGAACACCGCAACGCCGGTCGCGCCGGTGGCATTGCTCCAGTCGGCGATTGCAGGCATGTCCGGAACGAGTGCACGGACGCTGTCGGCGTCACGCGCCGGCAGCAGCCACCAGCCAGGTCCGTTGTCCCAGAGTTCGGGGGCATATCCCGGCGCGAGCAAGGCCTGCAGCTGTTCCGGCACGACGCCCGGCGCGGTCTGCCGCTGCCGGGCAGGTGGGCTGGCCAACAGGATGGTCGGGGCATCACGCGGGCCGCTTGCCTGCACGGGTAGCAGGCCGGCAGCGCATTGCTGCAGCAGCTGGCCGTCACGCGGCGTCGCCAGGCCCGAGGTGACCGCCGCCCAGGCCGCGCCGACGCTGGGGTGGCCGGCAAAGGGCAGTTCGCTGCTGGGGGTGAAGATGCGGATGCGGTAGCTGGCGCCATCATCCGGCGGCAGGAAGAAGACCGTCTCGGAGAGGTTCAGCCAGGCGGCGATGGCCTGCATGGCGGCGGTATCCAGGCCATCGCTGTCGAGGATGACACCTAGTGGGTTGCCGCTGCCGGGGCGGGCGGCGAAGACGTCCAGTTGCAGGTAACGGCGTTGGCGCATGGGTTTTCGGGTCGGGGGGCTGTGCCCAGCTTAGGAAGGTTGGGAAAAAGCGCCAGAGGCGGCAAGGCTTTCAGGGCCATTCCTCAAAATAATGAACCGTCATCCCGCGTAGGCGGGAATTGCTTTGGCTTCTGGTTCAGGCGGGGCCGAGGTAGAGGTTGGCCCCAAAAAATAGTGAATTGTCATTCCCGCGTAGGCGGGAATCGCTCCGGGTTTTGCCCTTTGCTGGGTGCGAGAGCCAGAGCCAGAGCCAGAGCCAGAGCCAGAGCCAGAGCTAGAGCTAGAGCTAGAGCTAGAGCGATTCCCGCCTGCGCGGGAATGACGGCGTTTAGAAGCGTAGGCAACGGCCACAGCCAAATCCAAATCCAAATCCAAAGCCTCCAGTCCGGCCCCCTTTCACCCAAAGATGACCCGAATCGTTGCAAATGCTACTTTCTCCGCCCCGGGAAGGGAGGCGGGGCGGTGATGGTATCGCCGGTAACTCAGCCGTCCCGGCACAGCGGCCTTGGCATAGAATCGGTAGTTCCGCCCGCATTGCCGGGTCTTTCTCCCACTAGTGAATCCACAAAGCCAATGTCTGCTTCCCCAATCGCTGATCGCTGGATCGTCCTCAAGTTCGGTGGCACCTCGGTGTCGCGTCGTCATCGCTGGAACACGATCGGTCAGTTGGCGAAAAAACGTGCGGACGAGACCGGTGGCAGGGTACTGGTGGTGGTGTCGGCCTTGTCGGGCGTCACCAACGAGTTGACCGCGATTGCCGACGGCGCCGCTGACAGCCGCGAGCGCGTGGCCGCGCTGGTCACCCGCCACAATGAATTCCTCGCCGAGCTGGAGCTGGGCAGCGAAGTGCTGGCTGAACGCCTGGCCGCGCTGCAGGCGCTGCTGGACGACCCGCGCGCGGCCAGCCGTCCGCTGGACTGGCAGGCCGAAGTGCTGGGCCAGGGCGAGCTGCTGTCCTCCAGCGTCGGTGCCGCCTACCTGCGCAGCAACGGCCTGGACTTCGGCTGGATGGACGCCCGTGAGTGGCTGGATGCACTGCCGCCCGCACCCAACCAGACCGAGTGGTCGCAGCGTCTGTCGGTGAACTGCCAGTGGCAGGGCGGCGGCGATTTCAAGCAGCGCTTCTCGGCGCAGCCGACCCGCATGCTGATCAGCCAGGGCTTCATCGCCCGCCACGGCGACGGAGGCACCGCCATCCTCGGCCGCGGCGGCTCGGACACCTCGGCCGCCTATTTCGGTGCGCTGCTCGGTGCCAGCCGCGTTGAAATCTGGACCGACGTGCCGGGCATGTTCAGCGCCAATCCGAAGGACGTACCGGATGCGCGTTTGCTGACCCGCCTGGACTATTACGAGGCGCAGGAAATCGCCACCACCGGCGCCAAGGTGCTGCACCCGCGCTCGATCAAGCCCTGCCGCGATGCCGGCGTGCCGATGGCCATCCTCGATACCGAGCGCCCGCATATGCCGGGTACCAGCATCGACGGTACCGCCGAGCCAGTGCCGGGCGTGAAGGCAATCAGCCGTCGCAACGGCATCGTGCTGATTTCGATGGAAGGCATCGGCATGTGGCAGCAGGTCGGCTTCCTGGCCGACGTATTCAACCTGTTCAAGAAGCACGGCCTGTCGGTGGACCTGATCGGTTCGGCCGAGACCAACGTCACTGTGTCGCTGGACCCGTCCGAAAACCTGGTCAACACCGATGTGCTGGCGGCGTTGTCGGCCGACCTGTCGCAGATCTGCAAGGTCAAGGTGATCGTGCCGTGCGCGGCGATCACCCTGGTTGGTCGCGGCATGCGCTCGCTGCTGTACAAGCTCTCCGACGTGTGGGCCACGTTCGGCAAGGAGCGCGTGCACATGATCTCGCAGTCCTCCAATGACTTGAACCTGACCTTCGTGATCGACGAGGCCGATGCGGATGGCTTGTTGCCAATCCTGCACGCCGAGCTGATCGACAGCGGCGCCATGCCGGTTTACGAGGAACAGGTATTCGGCCCGCGCTGGCGCGAAATCATCGGCAGCATCCGCCCGCGGCAGACGCCGTGGTGGCAGGCGCCGGCCAAGCAGAAGAAGCTGCTGGAGCTGGCTGCGCAGGGCACGCCGGCCTATATCTATGACCTGGACAAGGTGCGTGAGCGCGCCCGTCAGTTGAAGGCGATTCCGGCGATCGATCGTCGTTTCTACGCCATCAAGGCCAACTCGCACCCAGAGATCCTGCGCACCCTCGCAGCCGAAGGTTTCGGCCTGGAATGCGTGTCGCAGGGCGAGGTGGAACTGGTGTTCGCCTCGGTGCCGGGTATCACCCCGGAGCGCGTGCTGTTCACACCAAGCTTCGCGCCGATCAATGAGTACCAGGCGGTGCTGGCGCTGGGCGTCAACGTCACCGTCGACAACGTCGAGCTGCTGAAGCATTGGCCGGAAGTGTTCCGTGGCCGTTCGCTGTGGCTGCGCATCGACCTGGGCCACGGCGATGGTCACCACAAGAAGGTGAACACCGGCGGCAAGGACTCCAAGTTTGGTCTGTCCGCGCAGCGCGTCGATGAGTTCATCGCCGCCGCCCGCGCGCTGGATATCCGCATCACCGGCGTGCATGCGCACCTGGGCAGCGGCATCGAGAACAGTGGCCACTGGAAGCAGATGGTCGATGAAATGGCCGGCTTCGCGCGCCGTATCGGCAGCGTCGAAATCCTCGATATCGGCGGCGGTCTGCCGGTGCCGTACAGCGATGATGACGAGCCCTTCGATCTGGACGCCTGGGCCGCTGGCCTGGCCGACATCAAGGCGGTGCACCCGGCCTTCCAGCTGGCAATCGAGCCTGGCCGCTTCATGGTGGCCGAGTCCGGCGTGCTGCTGACCCATGCTTCGCAGGTAGTGGAGAAGGATGGCGTGCGCCGCGTTGGCCTGGATGCCGGCATGAACGCCCTGCTGCGCCCGGCGCTGTACGACGCCTGGCACGACATCGCCAACCTGTCGCGGCTGGATGCCGAGCGCGATGTTGATTTCAGCGTGGTCGGCCCGATCTGCGAATCCAGCGATGTGTTTGCCGAGCGGGTGAAGCTGCCGGCGGCGACCGCACCGGGCGATGTGATGGTCATCGCCGATGCTGGCGCCTATGGTTTCAGCATGGCCAGTACCTATAACCAACGCGCCTTGCCGCGCGAGGACGTCATTGATGAAGTGCAATGACGTCTGTTTGCTGCGAAAACCTTTGTCGTCCGTTGCGCGCTGACGCGCAACGGCAAGTTTGATTTCCGGATACGCCATGACAGCTTTTGATAAAGACCAGGTTTCCCGTTTCCGCTTCGTCCGCTGCGATTTCGCCGCGGACACCGGTGTGGCGCGGCTGGTATACGCCTTCGACGACGGTCCGGAGTTGACCGAGACCGTCACCGTGCCGGGCGCGCCGTTCCAGTTGGACGACGAGCGCACGGCAGCGGTGCAACGCGCCCTGCAGCTGCTGCACCTGATTGCAGGTGTCAGCTACTACAAGGCGGCGGTGCCGGCGCAGGTAAGCATCGACAGCTACGCCATCGACGCGGCCACCGCCGCGTTGGTGGAAACGGTGTACTTCAACGGCCTGGGCGAATTCGCCTACCGTAACGGCCTGAACCTGCGCGACCGGTTCAAGCTGCCGGTGGCTGAGCCCCTCTCCCCCCGGGAGAGGGGTTGGGGAGAGGGTACGTCAGCCGACGCAGCCTCCTCCGCAGCCGTACCCTCACCCCCGGCCCCTCTCCCGACGGGAGAGGGGAGCAAAGCGCCTGCCCTCGGCCTGGCCCACCACGCCCTGGTAGCCATCGGCGGCGGCAAGGACTCGCTGGTCAGCATCGAAGCCCTGCGCAACGCCGGCGTGGCCGAAACCGTCACCTGGATCGGCGGCTCGCAGCTGATCCGTGCCTGCGCCGAGCGCACCGGCCTGCCGACCCTCAACATCGGCCGCACGCTGGCGCCGGAGCTGTTCGAGCTCAACCGCCAGGGCGCATGGAATGGCCATATCCCGGTCACTGCGGTGAACTCGGCGATCATGGTGTTGGCTGCGGTGGTGCAGGGCGTGGATCAAGTGGTGTTCTCCAACGAACGTTCGGCCAGCTACGGCAGCCAGATTGCCGGTACCGGTGAAGTGAACCACCAGTGGTCCAAGGGTTGGGCCTTCGAGAAGGCATTCGGCGAATACGTGCAGCAGCACATCGCCGCTGACCTGAACTATTACTCGCTGCTGCGTCCCTTGTCGGAGCTGGCGGTTGCCCGTCAGTTCGCCAAGACCGATTTCTACGACGCGCACTTCTCCAGCTGCAACCGCAACTTCCACATCCTCGGCGAGCGCCCGGTGAACCGCTGGTGCGGCGTCTGCCCGAAGTGCCACTTCGTGTTCCTGGCGCTGGCCCCGTTCATGCCGAAGATCCGCCTGGTGCGCATCTTCGGCCGCAACCTGCTGGACGATATGGAACAGGCCGGCGGCTACGACGCGCTGCTGGAGTTTCAGGATCACAAGCCGTTCGAATGCGTGGGCGAGGGCAAGGAATCGCGCGCTGCAATGGCGACCTTGGCATCGCGTCCGGACTGGAAGGAAGACGTGCTGGTCAAGCGCTTCGCCAACCTGATCCAGCCGACCTTGTCGGCGGACGAACTGCAGATTGAACCGCTGCTGGTATTTGATGGCGAGCACCGCATCCCGGCAGCACTGTGGGAGCGTCTGCGTGCGAATTTCGCAGCTTGAAGGCAAACGCGTCGCGCTGTGGGGGTGGGGGCGTGAGGGCCGCGCGGCCTATCACGCGCTGCGTGATCGGGAATGGGGGATCGTCAGCGGTGATTCGCAGGAGCGGTTTCCTGCGCGTTTGAGCGTGCTTTGTTCCGCTTCCGAGGCAGAAGAAATTCTTGCGCTTGGCGATGCACACCTGCGCGTTGAAACCGAGCTCAGCGGTGAGTTGCTTGCTTCGTTCGACGTAGTGATCAAGTCGCCGGGCATCAGTCCGTACAAGCCCGAAGCGCAGCATGCCTTGGCGCAGGGCACGCAGTTCATCGGTGGCACCTCGCTGTGGTTCAGCGAGCACGCCGGTGCCGATGGCGCGCTGCCGAACACGGTCTGCGTTACCGGCACCAAGGGCAAGAGCACCACTACCTCGTTGCTGGCGCACCTGCTGCGCGCGGCCGGGCATCGCGCCGGCCTGATCGGCAATATCGGTCTGCCGCTGCTGGAGGCCCTGGACCCGCAACCGGCACCGGACTACTGGGCGGTGGAACTGTCCAGCTACCAGACCGGTGAAGTTGCCCGCAGTGGTACGCGGCCGGACGTCGCCATCGTGCTGAACATCTTTCCTGAGCATCTGGACTGGCACGGCAGCGAGCAGCGCTATATCGACGACAAACTGTCGTTGGTGACCGGCGGTCATCCGCGCGTCGCCGTGCTCAACGCCGCTGACGAACACCTGCGCGCGCTGCAGCTGCCGCACAGCCAGATCGTCTGGTTCAACCAGCCCGAAGGCTGGCACATGGTTGGTGAGATTGTGCATCGCGGTACGCAGGCAGTATTCGACACCTCGAACACGCCGCTGCCCGGCCGCCACAACCGCGGCAACCTGTGCGCGGTGTTGGCTGCGCTGGAAGCCCTTGGTCTGGATGCGGTTGCCTTGGCGCCTGCGGTGCAGAGTTTCCGGCCATTGCCGAACCGCCTGCAGCTACTGGGCGAACGCGATGGCCTGCGTTGGGTGAATGATTCGATCAGCACCACGCCGCACGCATCGCTGGCCGCCTTGGATTGTTTCGCCGGGCAGCGCATCGCCTTGCTGGTTGGCGGGCACGATCGCGGCGTGGATTGGCAGGACTTCGCCGAACACATGCGCGACAACGCGCCGGTCGAGATCGTGACCATGGGCAACAACGGTCCACGCATCAATACGCTGCTCGCGCCATTGGCCGAGGCGGGCGGTTTTGGCCTGCACGCCGCGACCGATCTGCCGCATGCGGTGGAATTGGCGCGTGCCGCGCTGAGCGGGCAGGGCGGGGTAGTGCTGCTTTCGCCGGGCGCACCGAGCTTTGGTGCCTACAAGGACTATGTGGCGCGCGGACGGCACTTCGCCGAGTTGGCCGGGTTTGATCCGGACAGCATCAGTGCGATTCCGGGTATCGGTATCCTGTAAGGCCTTGGCCGGGGCCGACGTGGCGCTGATTGTCAGTCGGCGCCACCCATTACCTGCAGATCACTCTTCTTCGTCGGTGAAGGCGTAACCGCCGTCTATCAGCTGCTGCAGGTAGGCATCGAAGCTGGGCGCGATCACCGCATAGCTGTCCGGGTCGTGCAGGTAGCGCACGACCTGGCCACTGATGCCGCCGTCGGCAGGATCAAAATCCAAATACAACATCGAGGTGCCGCCGTTGTTCATGCAGTGCGAAAAGCACAGGCGCCTGCCCATCGGCACGTCGGCATCGATGCCGGCGCCGAGAATCTCCGGCTCATCGTCCAGCCATTCTTCGTAGATGGAACGGATGCTGTCGTCCCACTGCGCGCTGTCCTCGAAGATCTGCTGTACCGAACGCAGGTAGTAGGGGTAGCTGCCGTCGCCGACGTCCGAGCCAAGCATCAGCACGTTGACCTCACCTTGCGGGTAGTCCCGGTAGTGGCTGCCATCTACCTGCGCCAGCAGCTCCAGCAGGCTTGCCGGTACCTGCGGCCACTGTCGCTGCAGGCGCTGCAGGTCTGACTGGCTTGCGCCTTCCACCCAGCGCCACATCGGGGCGTCATCTGCCGACAGGCGTGGCGCAAGGCCGGAAAGGAAGGTATCGACAAGGCTCATATGCAGATGGATGCGTGGGGGATGCCTATCCAAGCACACCTGCGTAACGCCGCCAATGCACAATGCGGCACGGGAGGCGATATCGACTGGATGCCTCCGTCCTCTTCTCAGGAGCGCAGGCATGAACAAGTGGCGATGGGCTGCAATGACAATGCTGGGACTGGCGGCAACGCCGGCATGGGCCGCGATGAAGTCGCAGCCGCTGGAGTGGCAGCACGACGGCACCACCTTCAGTGGCGTGCTGGTCTACGACGACGAAGGTGACACGCGCCGTCCCGGCGTGGTGATGGTGCCGAACTGGCGTGGCGTCAACGCCTCGGCGATCGCCAAGGCCGAGCAGATTGCCGGCGATGACTATGTGGTGCTGGTTGCCGATGTTTACGGCAAGAACGTGCGGCCCAAGGACAACGATGCGGCGGCTGCTGCTTCCAAGCCCTTGCGTGAGGACAGGGAGCTGCTGCGCGCCCGTGCGGCTGCGGCGCTGGATGCCTTGAAGGCACAGGCTGGCAAGGTGCCGCTGGATGCTTCGCAGATCGCCGCCGTGGGTTTCTGCTTCGGCGGCACCACCGTGCTGGAGATGGCCCGCGCCGGCATGCCCTTGGCGGGCGTTGTCAGCTTGCACGGTGGCTTGTCGACACCAGCTCCGGCAGCAGCCGGCAGCGGCAAGGTACCGATCCTGGTCCTCAACGGCGCGGCTGATCGCGGCGTCACTGCAGAGGACATCGCCAACTTTGGCAGCGAGATGGATGCCGCCAAGGCCGACTGGCAGTTCGTCAACTTCAGTGGCGCGGTGCATTGCTTCGCCGAGTCCGACGCCAACAGCCCGCCGGGCTGCCTGTACGACCCACGCGCCGCCAAGCGCGCGTGGAAGATGATGGACAATTTCCTGGAAGAGCGGCTAGGGGACTAACGCTTGGTAGGGGCTTTACCAGCGATGCCCTGGGGCCTGTAGTGCCGAGTCATGCTCGGCAGGGGCTTCACCAACAATGTTTTGTAGGAGCGGCGCTGGGTGGCCTCGGGCCATAAGCCGCGAAGCCAGAGCAAGATCAGAAGCGGCAAAGCTACCCCTCCCCAACCCTCCCCTTGCCTACGGCAAAGGGAGGGAGCGTAGTGCCGAGCCATGCTCGGCAAGGGGCGTTCCCAGCAACGCATCAGGCGTGCAGATTTGTGGGAGCGGCATAAGCCGCGAAGCTGACTACCTGTCAGATCGCGGCAAATACTGTCCGCACGGGATGCGCTGCTGGCGGTTCGCCTTTGGTAGCGCCGGGAACAAGCGTGGCTTCGCGGCTTATGGCCCGAGGCCACCCAGCGCCGCTCCTACAACGACGCCCGGCTCTGCGCCGCCGCTATCGCCCCGCTGATCGCCGCCCGCGCTTGCGGGCTGTTGCGCCAGCAGCTGCTGCCCAGCATGGCCGAGGCCTGGCTGACGACGTCGCCGGTTTCGGCTTCCGCCAACTGCTGCAGCGAATGGAATCCCAGCTGCTCCAGTCGGGCCACCACGGTGGCACCGACCCCTTTCACCGCCAACAGCACGGCGCGTTCTTCCTCGTTGAACTGCTGCAGGCCTGCCATCGCGATCAGTGGCTGCGTTCGATGGCGTAACGGGCCAGGCCGCGCAGGGCGGCAACGGCGTCGGTTTCCGGTAGGCCGTCCAGCGCCTGCTCGGCGGCGTTGGCATATTCCACGGCGCGCTTGCGGCTGTATTCCAGGCCGCCGGTTGCATGGATGGCAGCCAACACTTCCGGCATCGCGCTGGCATCGCCGTCCTGCACGATCTCGCGCAGGCGGTTGCGGACCACTTCGTCCGAGTGCGCCATGGCATGGATCAGCGGCAAGGTGGCCTTGCCCTCGGCGAGGTCGTCGCCCAGGTTCTTGCCCAGCTCGTCGGCATTGGCGGAGTAATCCAGCACATCGTCGGCGATCTGGAAGGCATAGCCCAGGTGCATGCCGTAGTCGTAGAGCTTCTGCTGCACAGCTTCGTCGGCGCCGGTGGCCAGCGCGCCCAGGCGGGTGCCGGCGGCGAACAGCACCGCGGTCTTGCGCTCGATCACCCGTAGGTAGGCAGCTTCGTCGGTATCCGGGTTATGCACGTGCAGCAGCTGCAGCACTTCGCCTTCGGCGATGCGGTTGGTGGTGTCGGCCAAGATCTGCATCACCGCCATGCGCTCCAGCTCGACCATCAGCTGGAAGCTGCGCGAGTACAGGAAGTCACCGACCAGCACGCTGGGGGCATTGCCCCACAGGGCATTGGCGGTGCTGCGGCCACGGCGCAGGTCGGATTCATCGACCACGTCGTCGTGCAGCAGGGTGGAGGTATGGATGAACTCGATGATCGCCGCCAGCTGGTGGTGCTCCGGACCGGCGCCGCCGACCGCATGGCCGGCCAGCATCACCAGCATCGGCCGCAGGCGCTTGCCGCCGGCCGAGACGATGTGGTCTGCGATCTGGTTGATCAGCACCACGTCCGAGGACAAGCGGCGACGGATCAGGGCATCGACGGCAGCCATGTCCGCTGCGGCAAGGGTCTGGATGGCAGGCAGGCCCAGCGCGGGGCGGATATGTTCGGCGATGCTCATAGGAAGACTTCAGGGGGTACCCGGGGATTATAGGCGGTGTGGGCGCGGGCGGCCCGTTGGGGCCGAAAACCGAACAGAACCGGGCCTTTGCGCAGTGAATACGTATGCAAGCAACCCCGCCGGCAAAGCGCCGACGCTAAGCTGGCCGGCATACATTTCGCAGCCCTGAAACAGGGGCTCTGAGGCCCGTAGGGGGGCGTTCGATGTCCAAGACTCCATGGTGGCGCGGTGCCGTCATCTACCAGATTTACCCGCGCAGCTACCTGGACACCAATGGCGACGGCGTCGGCGACCTGCCGGGCATCATCGATCGCCTGGAGTACGTGGCGTCATTGGGCGTGGATGCGATCTGGGTGTCACCGTTCTTCAAGTCGCCAATGGCTGATTTCGGCTACGACATCGCCGATTACCGCGATGTGGACCCGCTGTTTGGCAACCTGGCCGATTTCGACCGCTTGCTGGCCAAGGCGCATGCGCTGGGCCTGAAGGTGATGATCGACCAGGTGTTCAGCCATACCTCGGTGGACCATGCCTGGTTCAAGGAAAGCCGCGAGAGCCGCGACAATCCCAAGGCCGATTGGTATGTGTGGGCCGATGCGCGCGACGATGGCAGCCCGCCGAACAACTGGTTGTCGATCTTCGGTGGCGTGGCCTGGCAGTGGGAGCCGCGGCGTCGGCAGTATTTCCTGCACAACTTCCTGGCCTCGCAGCCGGACCTGGATTTCCACAATCCGGCGGTGCAGCAGGCAACGCTGGATTACGTGAAGTTCTGGCTGGACCGTGGCGTGGATGGCTTCCGTCTGGATTCGATCAACTTCTGCTTCCATGACGCGCAGTTGCGCGACAACCCGCCGAAACCCGAAAGCGAGCGTATTGGCCGTGGTTTCAGCCCGGACAACCCGTATGCGTTCCAGTACCACTACTACAACAACACCCGGCCGGAGAATATTGGTTTCCTCGAGCGCCTGCGTGCCTTGTTGGATGAGTACCCGCAGGCGGTGACCTTGGGCGAAATCTCTTCGGAGGATTCGCTGGCGACAACTGCCGAGTACACCGCGCCGGGCCGCCTGCATATGGGCTACAGCTTCGAGCTGCTGGTGGATGATTACAGCGCGGCCTACATCCGCGGCACCGTCGAACGGCTGGAAGCGGCGATGGGCGAGTCCTGGCCGTGCTGGGCGGTTTCCAATCATGACGTGCAGCGTGCTGTGACCCGTTGGGGCGGGCATCCGGCCAAACCGTCGTTGGCGAAGATGCTGGCGGCGTTGGTGTGTTCGCTGCGTGGGTCGGTGTGCATCTATCAGGGTGAAGAGCTGGGGCTTGGCGAAGCGGACGTGCCGTTCGAGGCGCTGCAGGATCCCTACGGCATCACCTTCTGGCCGAACTTCAAGGGCCGTGATGGTTGCCGCACGCCGATGCCGTGGACTGATGATGCATTGGCTGGGTTTACCACTGGCAAGCCGTGGTTGCCGATTCCGACCGAGCATCAGGCTTTGTCAGTGCAGGCGCAGGAAGTGGATGGCGATTCGGTACTGCATGCCTTCCGCAGCTTCCTGAGCTGGCGCAAGGCGCATCCGGCCTTGGTCGAGGGGTCGATTCGCTTCCTTGATAGTGCTGAGCCGGTGTTGCTGTTCGAGCGTCAGGCCGGCGATGAGACCCTGTTGCTGGCGTTCAATCTGTCCGGCGAAGCGGTGCGGCATCCGTTGCCGGCCGGTGAATGGCAGGCCTTGGCGCTGCCGGGCCCGGTGGCGGGTGCGATCGAGGCTGGCGAACTGGTATTGCCTGGGCACGCGGTGTATTGCGCGCGTCGCAGCTGAGTTTTTGTTGCTCTCTCTTTTGTGCGGGCGGAGATAGCATCTCCGCCTTTTTTTTTGGCTTTTGGCTTTTGCTTTTGGCCTTGGCCTTGGCCTTGGCTCTGGCTCTGGCTTTGGCTTTGTCTTTGGCTCCGGCTCCGGCTCTGGCTCAGGCTCAAGCCCCACACCCGCCTGCGGGCGTGGGGTTGGGGTGAGGGCGCTTCTAAAAGCAGGCCAAAGCCAAAGCTCCCCCCCATCCGCCCTACGGGCACCTTCCCCCGCAGGCGGGAGAAGGGAAAGCCAAAAGCCAAGAGCCAAGAGCCAAAAGCCAAGAGCCAAAAGCCAAGAGCCAAGAGCCAAGAGCCAAAAGCCAAGAGCCAAGAGCCAAGAGCCAAGAGCCAGAGCGATTCCCGCCTGCGCGGGAATGACGGCGTAACTTCAACAACAACCACAGACATCACACAACAGCCACAGCCACAGCCACAGCCACAGCAAATCGGCCAATGCTTTGGCTGCAACAAACTTCAGCAAATTCCTTCTGGGATACGGAAAGCGCCAAGGCTGCTCACAACGCAAAAGGCCCGCTGCAAAGCAGCGGGCCTTCAACGCGCTCTCAACCAGAACGGTTTAGAACTTGTAGTTCACACCCACCTGGTAGGTGCGGCCCCATTCCACGGTTTCCAGTGGCCTGTCCTTGGTGCCGGCATAGGTTTCGTACTTGGAGTTGGTCAGGTTGCTGGCCTGCAGGAACAGGCTCAGGCCCTTGAACATCGTGCCGTCGCCGAAGCTGTAGCCCAGCTGTGCATCCAGCACGTCCTCGCCCTTCACATAACGCAGGGTGCGGGCGCCATTGAAGTTGCCGATCTCGCCGATGAAGTCCGAGCGCTTGCGCTGGTTCAAACGCACTTCAAAGCCGCTGTTCTCGTAGTAGGCGGTGAAGTTGTAAACGCGCTTGGACAGGCCCGGCAGCATGATCGGGCCGGTGCCAACGCTGTTGGTGTTGGCAGGGTCGGGCTTGATCATGATGTCGCTGTCGTTGAAGCTCGCGCTGGCCACCACGCCGAAGCCACGCAGGGCATCGGTGAACAGGTCCAGCGGCAACGAGGCGGTCAGCTCGGCGCCGCGCAGGCTGCCACCGGTGCCGTTGAACGGTGCGGTGTAGTAGCCGATCGACTGTGCCGGGACCTGCAGCTGGGCTGCATTGGTGCCAACCTTCAGCCACTCTGCCACCTGGTTGGTGAAATCGTAGCCGTCACGCTTCTCGGTGTAGATGTAGCTCTTCAAGTCCTTGTAGAACACGGCGGCGGCCACGTAGGCCTTGTTGCCGAAGTACTTTTCCCAGGACAGGTCGGCGGCGTTGGCTACCCACGGATCCAGGGTCGGGTTGCCGCCGCTGGAACCAGGCTTGCCGGTATTGGTGTCCATGCCGAATTCCATCGAGGCGCGCAGTTCGTCGACGCGCGGACGCGCGACCTGGCGGGCGAGGGCGAAACGGATGGTGTTCTCGGCCGGCAGTTCGAAGGCCAGGTTCAAGCTCGGCAGGAAGTCCAGGTACTTCTTGCCGGCGTTGATCGGAATGACCTGGCTGCCAACCGGCTGTGAACCATCCCAGTAATTGGAATGCGAAGACTGGTCGACATGCTGGGCCTGGATGCCGACGTTGCCGCGCACCGGGATCGAGCCGATCTGGGTGCTGATGTTGGCACGCAGGAAGGTGGTGGTGATCTTCTCATCCACCGTCCACTGCTTCGGAATCAGGTAGCTTTCGGTGGTGGTCGGGTTGAACGTCATGTAGCGGCCAACCGCAGCAGGCACGTTCCAGGCCGGGATGTAGCCGGCGCCGGCAAAGCCCAGGTTGACCGGCTTGTACTGCAGGTCGGCGGCGATGCTGGTGATGCCCTGTGCACCGAGGTTGATGTTGCCCTCGGCCTGGGTCTTGTTCTTGCTGCGGTCGGCGTAGTTCATGCCGACATCGAAGTCCGAGAACCAGGTGAAGCCTTCCGGCACCGGGAAGGTGGCCGCCAGCTTGAAGCCCTTCAGCTCATCGTCCACATGCGGCGTCTTGCCGTAGCCGGAACCATAGATGGTATTGGTGAGGTAGAGCTTGCTGTAGTCCGAGTAATCAAAGCCCGGGGTGAACTGCGGGAAGTTGCCACCTGCGAAATTCAGCTTCACCGAATCCAGCATCGGTGCTGGCAGCAGCTGCAGGTTGTTCTCCAGGTTCAGCTCGTCACGCTCGGCCTTGGACCAGCTGACATCCGCCACCACGCGTACATCGCCGAAGTTGAATTCGTTGTTCCAGCCAATGGCCTTGATGGTGTCTTCGCGGTTGTTGTACATGCCGCGGATCAACGGATAGACGTTGTGCGCCGTGCCGCTGACGAAGCTGCCGTTGCCGTTCACGACCACGTCGGTGACGTTCAAGCGGTCGTAGCCGCCGTTGTAGTCGCCCAGATGGATTTCCATCTGGTTGGCGGTGTCGTGTTCCTTGGCCTTGGTGTAGAAGGTGTCCAGCGTGCTGGTCCAGCTGTTGTTGGGTCGGAACTGCAGGGTCGCCATCACGCCGTCGCGCTTGGCATTGCCGGTGCGGCGCAGGGCCTTGATGCCGTCGGAGTAGAAGGTGCCGGCAGCAACGCCTGGGCGCCAGTTGTCGCCGATGGCCTGCCACGGCTCGTACAGGCCGACCTGGTTTTCCTGTTTGGACATTTCCGAGTGGGAGATGCCGATGGCAAGGCCGATGGTGTTGTCGGCGAACTTGTCGACGTAGCTGAAGTTGAGACGGTTGCCGTACGGATCCTCGCCGGCGGCTTCGCCCAGCGAGTTCTTCTGGTAGCGGCCGCTGACGGCGATGACGCGCTCGTTGTAGCTGAGCGGGCGCACGGTCTGCATGTCCAGGGTGCCGGACAGGCCCTGGCCGACCAGGCCGGCGTCCGGGGTCTTGTACACGGTTACGCCGCTGATCAGCTCGGACGGGTACTGGTCGAACTCCACCGAGCGGTTGTCACCGGTGCTGACCATTTCGCGGCCATTGAGCAGGGTGGTGGCGAAGTCGGGCGACAGGCCGCGCACGCTGATGGCCTGGGCGCGGCCGGCGACGCGCTGGGCGGCCAGGCCGGGCAGGCGGGCGATGGATTCGGCGATGCTCACGTCCGGCAGCTTGCCGATGTCTTCGGCCGAAATGGCTTCCACGATCGAGGACGAGTCACGCTTTACCGAGATCGCGCTCTCGATGCCGCGGCGGATGCCGGTGACGGTGACGGTGTCGAGGTCGACAGCTTCAGCCTTGGCTTTCGCTTTGGCCTCGTCGTCCACGGTCTGTGCGTGTACGCCGGTGGCGGTCAATGTGATGGCTGAGGCCAGTGCAACGCTCAGCAGATTGCGCTTGGTGTTCAACATACTCCCCTCTCCCAGGTGATGTCGTTTGGTTGTTTTTTGTGCTCCCCCGTATTTTTTGGGTGGGGGATGCATCGCTGTTTTTTGCTGCTTGCGACTGACTCGCATGGTAATCAGCGGGCAAGCCCGTGGTGCTGGGCTGCATACGTATTCAATGGGGGTTTGCGTTGGCAGATAGGTCTGAAAACGCTTTCTGTGGTGGTTCTGCCTTCACGCCGTCATTCCCGCGGAGGCGGGAATCGCTCTGGCCTAGGCTTTGGTTTTTGTTTTATGCCGTCATTCCCGCGCAGGCGGGAATCGCTCTGCGCTCTTGACGTTCCGCGCGAAAGTCAAAGACAAGAGCGATTCCCGCCTGCGCGGGAATGACGGCTGTAGGGCAAAAGCCCAAAGCCCAAAGCCCAAAGCCCAAAGCCTTGGGCTCCAGACCCAGTCCTTACTCCACCGGCACAAACCGCACAGCGGCACCGCCACCAGCCGCCAGCTGCAGCTTGATCCGGTCGCGGTTGTCGACCACCCGCGTCTCACGGACAAACGCAAACGGCGCAGTCTCCCAATTGGCACCGTCCCCATCGCGGTAGATCTCCGCGCGGTAACGCTTGCCCGGGGTCAGGAACGACAAGGCCACATCCAGCGCCTGCGGCTTCTCGCTGCCAACGCTGCCGACAAACCATTCCTCGCTGCCACGCGCCTTGCGCGCAAACGTCACGTACTGGCCAACCTCGCCATTGAGCACATGGCTTTCTTCCCAATCCACCGCCACGTCCTTGATGAACTGGAAGGCGTCCGGGTGCTGGGCGTAGTGCTCGGGCAGGTCGGCGACCATCTGCACCGGGCTGTACAACACCACGTATAGGGCCAGCTGTTTGGCCAGGGTGCTGCGCAGGGGCAGGCCGTTGCGGCCCTTCAGGCTGACGATGCCGGGGGTGTAATCCATCGGTCCGCCCAACATGCGGGTGAATACCAGCGTGGCTTCGTGGCCGGGCGGGTTGGGCGGGTTGCCCCAGGCGTTGAACTCCATGCCGCGGGCGCCTTCGCGCGATACCCAGTTCGGGTAGGTGCGGCGCAGGCCGGTGTCCTTGATCGGCTCGTGGGAGTTGATCGCGATGTGCCTGGCCGCGGCCTGCTGCAGCACGCGCAGGTTGTGGTTGCTCATCCACTGGCCTTCGTGCCATTCGCGGGTGATCGGGCCATCGGCCTGGTCCTGGCGGTGGATGTCACCGGCGTCGCAGACATAGCCTGTCTTGACCACATCCACGCCGTTGCGCGCATACAGGTCCAGCGCGGCGGGCAGCTGGCGTTCGTAATGGCTGACCGCGCAGGCGGTCTCGTGGTGGCCGATCAGGTGCACGCCCTTGCCGGCGGCGTAGCTGGCAAGGCGGGGCAGGTCGAAATCCGGGGTGGCGCGGGTGAAGTCGAAGGCCTCGCCGTTGGCGAACCAGTCGCCATCCCAGCCGATGTTCCAGCCTTCCACCAGTACGCCGCGGAAACCGTTGGCGGCGGCGAAGTCGATGTAACGGCGGGTGTTCTCGGTGGTGGCGCCGTGCTTGGGACCGGTCGCCCAGGTTTCGGTCTCCAGGTGCAGCGACCACCACACGCCGGCATATTTGGCTGGCTTGAACCAGCTCACATCGCCGATGGCGTTGGGTTCGTTGAGGTTGAGGATGAGGCTGGATTCGGCCAGATCACCAGCTTTCTCGCCGATGGTGATGGTGCGCCATGGGGTGTTGAAGGGCAGGGTACGCACCACCGGCGCACCGCTGCTGGACGGGGTGAGCGTTGCGCGCAGGATGTCGCCATCGCCACGCGCCAGGTTCATGCCGGCGTAGTCCACCAGCGCGGCTTCGTGGATGGAGATATGCAGGCCGTTGTCGCTGCGCAGGGTCAGCGGGGTCTGCGCGGTGCCGACTTCCTTCAGCGGGGTCTGGTGGTACAGGTATTCTTCGCGGTTCCACTCGAAGGCGGGAATCCACCAGGCGGTGGCTGGGCGCGCCAGTGCGAACTCGGTCAGCTCGGCGTGGATCTGCGCCTGCTTCATGCCGGCCTGCTGCGGGAATTCGTAGCGGAAGCCGATGCCGTCGTCATAGACGCGGAACACCACGTCAAAGCGGCGCTCGTAGTTGCGGCCTGCGCCGGGCTTCTCGGTGAAGCTGGCGCGCAGTTCGTTGTAGTGGTTGCGGGTCAGGCGGCGCTCGCCCCAGGGCTGCTCCCAGGTTTCATCAAAGCTGCGCTGCGACTGCCCCGTAAGCGCGACATTGCGCTCCAGGCGGCCATCACCAAGCAGCATGCCCAGCCGCGACGGGGCGATCACCGCTTGGCCATTGCGCTCCACCCGGTACGAGGGGCGGCCTTCATGTTGGGATTCGACGACCACTACAAGCTGCTTGTCGGGTGAGGTTACGCGCGCCAGATCGGCGGCGTGGGCCGGCAGGACGCTGATCAGCAGCAGCGCGAAGGCGGCTCTCAGCGACAGGCGGGCAGGGGTGGAACGTGAATCGGCCATGCGGGTCTCAACTCCGGGTTCTGGTCGGCGCGCCGGCCCAGCGGGGCGGCACGTGGCGCCACTATTCCCCGGCCGAGGCCGCTGTGGGGGCAATGCCGCATTGAATACGTATGCAACAGCGGTGCAGATCACAGGTGCGCCCTCTACCATGGCTGCAGCGCATCCGCGCCCAACATCGCATCCGTGATTCCCGGAGGGGGGAAGCGCTTGATGAATAGCAAACCGCAGCTGTCGTTCTGGCAGATCTGGAACATGTGTTTTGGCTTCCTGGGTATCCAGTTCGGCTTCGCGCTGCAGAACGCCAATGCCAGCCGCATCTTTGAAACGCTGGGCGCGCCGATGGACGCGGTGCCGGGGCTGTGGATCGCCGCACCGCTGACCGGGCTGCTGGTGCAGCCGGTGATCGGCTATCTGTCCGACCGCACCTGGACGCGCTGGGGCCGGCGCCGTCCGTACTTCATGATCGGCGCGGTGTTGACCACGCTCGCGCTGCTGGTGATGCCGAACTCGCCGACCCTGTGGATCGCCGCCGGCACGCTGTGGGTGCTGGATGCCTCGATCAATATCTCGATGGAGCCGTTCCGCGCCTTCGTTGGCGATCAGTTGTCGCCGAAGCAGCGCCCGACAGGCTTCTCGATGCAGAGCTTCTTCATCGGCGTGGGCGCGGTGGTGGCCAGCTTCCTGCCCTTCATCCTTGCCCACTTCGGCGTGGCCAATACCGCCGGGCCGGGTGAAGTGCCGGATACCGTGCGCTATGCCTTCTACTTCGGCGCGGCAGTATTGCTGCTGGCGATGAGCTGGACGGTGTTCAGCACGCGCGAGTATTCGCCGGCCGAGCTGGCCAGTTTTGATGATGCGGAGCCGTCCGCTGTGCATTCGACGCAACGCGTCGGCGGCTTGCCGCAGTGGAGCCAGATTGGCCTGTGGCTGGGTCTGGGTGTGCTGCTGGCAGCGTTGATCGCCTGGCGCCAAGGCGACCGCATGCTCTACGTGCTGGCCGGCTTGTGCGTCAGTTACGGCCTGCTGCTGGGCGTGGCGCGGGTGCTGCCCGGCACGCATATGCTGGCCACCATCGTCGATGACCTGCGCAGCATGCCGGGCACGATGCGGCGCTTGGCATGGGTGCAGTTCTTCTCCTGGTTCGCCCTGTTTGCGATGTGGATCTACACCACCGCAGCGGTGGCTGGCACGCACTTCGGTTCAACCGATACGCAGTCAGCTGCGTACAACGAAGGCGCGAACTGGGTCGGCGTGTTGTTCGGCGCTTACAACGGTTTCGCTGCCGTGGCGGCGCTGATCATTCCGCTGATGGTGCGGGCGATTGGCCTGCGCTGGAGCCATCTGGTCAATCTGTGGCTGGGCGGCTTGGGCCTGATCTCGCTGATGCTGATCAAGGACCCGCACTGGCTGCTGCTGTCGATGGTCGGCGTCGGCTTTGCCTGGGCCTCGATCCTGTCGCTGCCGTACGCACTGCTGTCGGACAGCGTGCCAGCGGCAAAGATGGGCGTGTACATGGGCATCTTCAATTTCTTCATCGTGATTCCGCAGCTGGTGGCCGCCAGTGCCTTGGGCTTCGCCCTGCGCAACTGGTTGGGTGGTGATCCCATCCACGTGCTCGTATTGGGCGGCTGCAGTCTGTTCGTGGCCGGTTTGTGCGTGCTGCGGGTTCCGTCGCAACAGGAGGTGGTGTGATGCGTGGTCGTTTGGCAGCAGCGGTAGGACTGGCAGTGGTGGCAGGCTCGGCCTTGGCCGGCAACAGGCCGGATTACATCGGCACCACCGAGCCATTCGCCAGTGATGCGGTGTACTTCGTGGTCACCGATCGCTTCGTCAATGGCGATACCAGCAATGATCATCGCGACCAGGGCGGCGAACACCGCACCTTCGATATCCCGGTGCCGTGCCCGGACAAGATCGACGGCAACATCGGCTACCTCGGCGGCGACTTCAAGGGCGTACTCGACAACGCCGATTACATCCGCGAGCTCGGCTTTGGCGCCGTGTGGATCACGCCGATCATCGACAACCCCGATCAGGCATTCACCGGCAGCAAGCCGATCAGCTGCACCAGCACGCTGACTGACCGCGGCAAGACCGGTTACCACGGTTATTGGGGCATCAACTTCTACAAGCTGGACGAGCATCTGCCCAGCGCTGGTCTGGATTTCGCTGGGCTGACCAAGGGCCTGCACGATGCCAAGCTGAAAGTGGTGCTGGATATCGTCGGCAACCACGGCTCGCCGGCCTGGACCATGCCCAAGCGGCAGCCGCAGTTCGGCCAGATCTTCGACAAGGACGGCAAGCTGATTGCCGACCATCAGAACCTGGCCCCGGACAAGCTCGATCCGAAACACAATCCGCTGCATGCGTTCTACAACAACATCGGCCCGGTCGATGGCAGCAAGGGTTCGATCTTTGACGGCAACCTGGCCGAGCTGTCGGATTTCAATGAGCACAATCCGGCGGTGATGGACTACCTGGTTGGCGCCTACCTGCAATGGACCGCGCAGGGCGTGGATGCTCTGCGCATCGACACCATCGGCTGGCTGCCGCATCCGTGGTGGCATGAATTCGTAAACCGCATCCGCGCCCAGCACCCGGGCATGTTCATGTTCGGCGAAGCCTTCGACTACGACGCAGCGAAGATTGCCGAGCATACCTGGCCGGCGAACGCCAATGTCAGCGTGCTGGATTTCCCGCTGCGCGGTGCCATGTCCTCGGTGTTCGGCAAGGAGCAGAAGGGCTTTGAAACGCTGGCCGAACCGCTGCACCTGAGCGGCGGCCCGTATGCCAATCCGTATGCGCTGATGAGCTTCTACGACAACCACGACATGGCGCGGCTGGATGCCAGCGATGCCGGTTTCATCGACGCGCACAACTGGCTGTTCACTGCACGCGGTATTCCGGTGCTCTATTACGGCTCGGAAACCGGCTTCATGCGTGGTCGTGCCGAGCATGCGGGCAACCGTGCCTACTTCGGCCAGCAGCGGGTGGATGAGGCAGGGCAGAGTCCGATCTTCGCACCGCTGCAGCGCATCGCCAAACTGCGTGAAGCAACGCCTGCGTTGCAGCGCGGCTTGCAGGTAAATGAGCGGCTGCACGGCGATGAGGCGGTGTTCTACCGCGTACTGCAGCATGGTGATACTGCGCAGACGGCGTTGGTGCTGTTGAACAAGAGTGATGCAGCACGTTCGTTCGAGGTGAACCGTTACCTGCAGACCGGGCAGTGGCGTGATGTGCTGGGTGGCGGTTCGTTGAAGGTGAGAAGTTCGCTGAAGACCGAAGTGCCGGCGCATGGCGTCAAGGTGTTTGTGCTGGAAGGGCAGGTCTTGCAGCCGGAGCTGCGTGCGCAGTTGGATGCGGCTATGGCGGATCAGATAGCGCGGGATAAGCGATTGGCGCAGTAACCCGCTTGAGCCCCTCTCCCGCACGCGGGAGAGGGGTTGGGGTGAGGGCAGCTTTAGCTAGTTAATCCCCGCTCCAAAAGCACCCCTCCCCAACCCTCCCCTTTGCTGCGCAAAAGGGAGGGGGCAGATCACGTGCAGCTGGAGGCTTTGCTTGTCTCCCTCCCTTTGCCGAAGGCAAGGGGAGGGCCGGGGAGGGGTAGCTCTCGCTACTGTCTCACCTTCAGCCTCTGCGACGCCCAAAGCCCCACCCGCTACAATCCGCCCCCAGGCATTCCCGGCGGCACCGTATGAACCAGCTCCCCCCGCAAACCCCCATCGAAACCCTGCTGCAGACGGCAATGGACGGCAAACTGCCGATCCGAGCCTTCATGCAGGCCTTCGTCGCCTCCGAGGTGGTGTTGCTCACCGGCAGTCTCGTCACCGCCGACGGCAGTGGCTTCGATCCGTTGCTGTTCGACAAGCAGGGCATGCTGCACGTGGCGGTGTTCACCGATATGGCGCGGGTTGGTTTCCACCAGCAACAGGCACCGCACAACATCCGCATGCTGATGCTGGACGTGCTGCGCCGCGTGCCCGGCGGCTACGGCGTGGTGATCAACCCAGGTACCCCGCTGGGCTTTGAGATATCACCGTCAGGCGTGGGCGAAATCCTCAAGGATTTCAGCTAGGCCAAGCACGCGAAGACTCCGTAGCCCGGGTAAGCGCAGCGCACCCGGGGCTTGCGTCCGACAGGTCGCTGAAGTGACTTGTCTATGAATATGGAACCTGACGAAACTTCGTGTTCCTGCATTTCCCGGGTGCGCTGCGCTTACCCGGGCTACGGCGCGAATCACACGCCGAGCGATGATTCCCGCACTACCAGCTTCACCGGAATGGTGAGGCCTTCCACCGGCTCACCGGCAATCAGGCTCAGCAGCTTGTCGACCAGCAGCTGACCGGCTTGCTTGGTGTCCTGCTGTACCGTGGTCAGCGGCGGCGATACCGATGCCGCCAGCGGAATATCGTCAAAGCCCGTGACCGCAATGTCCTGCGGCACACGCACGCCGCGCTCGCGCAGGGCGCGCAACGCACCGATGGCGATCAGGTCGCTGGCCGCGCAGATCGCATCGAAGTCCTTGCCGCTGTCGAGCAGGGCGATGCAGGCCGCATGACCGGAATCTTCGGTGGTGATGGCATCGTGCTGCAGCGACGGATCTGCCTTCAAACCGCGGGCCGTCAATGCTTCGACATGGCCGCGGTAGCGTTCCTCGAACTCGGGATAGTGGCTGGACGCGTGGCCCAGAAATGCGATGCGCTGGCGGCCCTGTTCAAGCAGGTGCGCACTGATATCAAAGCCGCCTTGAAAATTGTCACTGCCAATCGATACGCCAGGTTGCCCGGGCAAGGCCGCACCCCAACGCACGAAATGGGTGCCTTGCTCCACCAGCCGCTGCAGCCTCTCCACTGATTCGTGGTAGTCGCCATAGCCGAGCAGGATGATGCCGTCGGCCTTGTTGCTGTCCTCGAAGTCGGCATGCCAGTCGCTGGACAGCTGCTGGAACGAGACCAGCAGGTCCAGCCCCTTCAGCGCACAGGCGCGGGTGATCGAGCCCAGCATCGAGTGGAAGAACGGATTGATCAAGGAGTCATCGTTGGTGGGGTCCTCGAAGAACAGCAGCGCCAGCGTGCCGGATTGCTGGCAGCGCAGGCTGGAGGCGTTCTTGTCGACCTTGTAGTTCAGCTGGCGGGCGATATCGAGAATGCGCTGGCGGGTTTCGGCATTGACCATCGGGCTGCCACGCAGCGCACGCGACACCGTTGGCTGCGAGACGCCGGCCATGTGCGCGATATCCAAAGAGGTGGCTTTGCCCTTGATGACCATCTTGACCAGCAATCTGAACGACGTCTGGCATCATGCCATGAGGTCGGCGAAAGGGGGGCAGGCCGGGTCCGGGATCGGCCGTCTGCCGGCGATTCCTGCGCTGGAAGGGTGGTGATCCGGCCTGGCCAAAGGCCGCCGGACACGCGGCGGGGCCAGCGCAAGCCTTACGCCGCAAGGGCTGCAGGGATTGGCTGCTATCTGTCGCCGGACAGATATAATACGTCGGCTATTGCCCGCATCCGGCGGGTGGACCCCAACGGAAGAGTAGGAACCTATGGCCCGCGGCATCAATAAAGTCATCCTCGTCGGCAACCTCGGCAACGACCCGGACACCAAGTACACCCAGGCTGGCATGGCGATCACCCGCATCAGCCTGGCCACCACCAGCGTGCGCAAGGACCGTGACGGCAACCAGCAGGAGCGTACTGAATGGCACCGCGTGGTGTTCTTCGGCAAGCTCGGCGAGATCGCCGGTGAATACCTGCGCAAGGGCAGCTCGGTCTACGTCGAAGGCGAACTGCGCTACGACAAGTACACCGGCCAGGACGGTGTTGAAAAGTACACCACCGATATCGTCGCCAACGAAATGCAGATGCTCGGCGGCCGTGGTGAAGGCGGCGGCGGCGGTGGTGGCGGCTACGGCGGCGATCGTCCGCAGCGCCAGTCGGCCCCGCGTCAGCAACAGGGCGGCGGCCAGGGTGGTTACGGCAACCAGGACCAGGGCGGCGGCGGTGGCTACGGCGGCGGTCAGCGCCAGCAGCGCCAGGCACCGCCGCAGCAGCAGTCGGCTCCGCCGATGGACGATTTTGCCGACGACGATATTCCGTTCTGAGGAGCGGCTTGGCAAAGTTTCAAGGTTTTGTCTTGAAGAACCCCCGCATTCGCGGGGGTTCTTCGTTTTTTGTATGTAAAAACTCGATGGATTCTGGCTTGCTGCATGACCGCCTTCCAGCGTGCTGAAATATTCAAAAAGCAGGGGGCGTTCGGCTCGGCCTGGCTTCGGCAACGAGGTGCTTTTGTCATGAGCGCACCGGCTGCCTTGCGTCTGCCACAATTCGCGCAGGTTCATCTCTCACGGAAGACTCCATGCATGTTTCTGATCTTGTAGGTCTGGTTGGCGCCAAAGGTAGCGATCCGCAGCTCGTGGATTGGTTCGAGCAGCACGGAATCGGAAAACCGCCGGTGTCCGTTACGGCAAATCAGGGCACCAAGAGCGTCAAGGACAAGCGCCATGAGATAGAGTATTACTTCGGGTTCGACATCATCAACGCCCGTTTCTATCCGCCGGTAGACGGCCCGCGCGGTGGCTTGCTCTGCCATCTGCAGTCCGTGTTGCTGTTCTCACGCAAGCCAAAGGGCAACGTCACGTTGCCGACTGGGTTCTGGGACGGTTTCGTGGGGCCGGATGCCGGCTTTGACGAGTGCATGACGTTCTTCGATGGGAACGTGGACACGTATACCGATACGCAGCTGTTTCAGAAGCCGCTTGGTGACGATGTGGAGCTCAAGCTCTGGTTCTGCCCCAGGAAGCAGCGGGTGGAGACCATGCAGGTGAGCATCGTGCAGGATCGCCAGTTCATGGGGCACCAGGAGTTCGATCAGGCCAACGTGCATAACACGGTGAAACCGGCGGCCACGCTCGTGGTCAAGTGGCTGTTCGACGGGCGCCATTTGCGGTTGTCTGACGAGATCTACGCCAATGGGCTGGCTGATGATCATGCCGGGATTCTGGAGTTCGTTCGCCAGCATCTGAGTGGTCATGTATGGGCATCGCAACTCAATGACGATCAGGTGTTGCGGCAGGTGCTGAGTCACACCCAGGCCAGCAGGCCGCTGAAACTTTCGAATGGGGAGTCGCTGGAGCTGTTTGCGCAGACGCTATACCTGCGAGCCGCGGGTGCATGGGATGCGTATCAGGCGATCTACAACGATGATGCCCTGGACGATTGGGCTGGCTCTGTTGACCGGTTTCGGGAATCGGTGGTGCTGGATGCGGGGCAGCGGCAGGTCTTCGTCGGCATGCTGCATGATGCTTATCGTCTGGCTGTGGCTGATAAGGCATAAAGCGGTGAGGGGCTTGGTTTGACTGGAATTGCGATTCCCGTCCGAGACCGAGTCTCCGCGCTGTAGTCACCTTATGTGCAGGGCACGCCCCTGCGATCGTTGCATTTCGCCAAATCTGCGAAGGGGATTTCCTGCCTTGTTGTATATGCGGATTCTCCGTCTGGTAAATCCCTGGGCCAGATGGCTAGAATCGCCCATCGCGGGCCGGATGCCCGTCCGAGGGGGGCAAGATGCAGATGATGAAGCTGGGGATGGCATTGGTGCTGTCTTTCTGTTCGGCCAATAGTTGGGCTGCTGTGGATTTGGGGCAATTCATTCGCAAGGATGATTTCAACGACATCAAGTTGTCACCATCGGGCAAGTACTACGCAGCCACCGTGCCACTGGAAGACAAAACAGCACTTGTTATTTTTACCCGTGAGGGCAACAAAAAAACCGGGGCGTTCGTCCTACAGCGCAATATGCATGTAAACAGCTTCGATTGGGTAAACGACGAACGCGTGCTGATTGGCATCGCCGAGAAGTTTGGCCTGTTGGACGAGCCGCGTTTGACCGGCGAGTTGTATGCCATGAATGCCGATGGCGGACAGCCGGAGTTGCTGGTCGGTTTCCGCGTGCAAGGCAATGGCCCAGGTACCCGTATCCAGCCCAAAAAGGTGGAGAGTGTGGCCGCATTTCTGGTCGATGGCTTGCCTGCGGATGACCGGAACGTGGTGGTGTCTACATGGCCTTTGGGCGCGATGGAACCATTCACCCGTGCTGAGAGGCTGGATGTAAACAGCGGGCGTCGTACGGTGGCCGCGACGGTGCCAGTGCGCAACGCCAGCTTTGTCACGGATAACACCGGCGAGGTGCGTCTGGCGCTGGGCTCGGGTTTGGACAACATCAGCAAGCTGTATTACCGCGATGCGGCAGGCACCGACTGGCGCTTGATCAACGATCAGAAAGCGAATGGCCGGATTGAAGTGCCACTAGGCTTCTCGGCAGATAACACATTGGCCTATCTGCAAGTGCGTGGTGATGGCAAGGGACCAGACAGTATCGTGGCTTGGAATCCTGTCACTAATGCCCGCACCACCGTACTGCATGATCAGGCAGCAGACCCGTGGTCCATTATCTATCGTACCGGCACGAGCGTGCCTGTGGGTACGCAGATAATGGATGGGCGCCACCGCAGTGTGTTTTTCGATGATGGTGTCCCTGAAGCGCGTTTGTTCCGCAGTCTGGAAGCTGCATTTCCTGGGCAGTCGGTACGGATCACTTCCAGTACCAAAGACGGCCAGTTGTCGATGGTGAGAGTGTGGTCTGGCAGCAATCCGGGCGATTTCTACCTGTATGACTCGGCCGCCAAGAAGCTGAGTTTCGTGGTTGCCAGCGGCAGCTGGATCGACCCGGACGCAGCGGCCGTGGTTGAACCCTTCAGTTTTGCTGCACGCGATGGATTGAAGATCCACGGTTACCTCACCAAGCCGCGTGGTGTCACAGGCCCGCGGCCGATGGTGTTGATGCCGCATGGCGGGCCATACGGAATCTTCGACGAATGGCGCTACGACCGTGATGCGCAGATGTTGGCGGCGGCAGGCTATACAGTGATGCAGGTGAACTATCGCGGGTCGGGAAACTACGGTTGGGAGTTCCGGCGTGTCGGCGCGCAGCAATGGGGCGGAACGATGCAGGACGATCTTACCGATGCGACACGCTGGGCGATCCGCGAAGGACAGGCTGATGCAACAAAGATTTGCATCTACGGTGCCAGCTATGGTGCATACGCCGCGCTGATGGGGGCAGCAAAGGAGCCCACGCTCTATCGCTGCGCAGCTGGCTATGTTGGCGTTTATGACTTGCCGATGATGCAGCGTGCGGATGCACGCACCGCGCGCAGTCTCGGCAATTGGTCCAAGGATTGGGTTGGCGAGGACCAGGCTGCACTGGCGGCTGCGTCGCCGAACCGTTTTGCTGACCGCATCAAGGTGCCGGTGTTTCTAGCTGCCGGCGGCGAGGATGAGATCGCGCCGATCGAGCACACCCGGATGATGGAAGCTGCGTTGAAGAAGGCTGGGGTGCCGGTTGAGTCTTTGTACTTCAACACCGAGGGGCATGGTTTCTATACCGAGCCGCATCAGCGTGAGTATTACGGCAGGTTGCTGGGTTTTCTGTCGCAGCATCTGGGGGGAGAGAAGGCGAAGTAGTTGCCTGTTCGGATTGCGGGCGTTGGCCCTGGGTTTTTGTGGGAGTGGTGTAAACCGCGAAGCTGACGCTGTGTCAGGTTGCATGTATTGCTGTTAGGCAAGCGATGCGAGCTTCGCGGCTGACGCCGCTCCTACAAGCTTATCGTCGGCACGTGCGTGGTTGGTTGTAGGAGCGGCGTGAGCCGCGAAGCTGATGTTGTGTCAGGTTGCGGGTTCTGCTGCCACGCAAGCGGTGCTAGCTTCGCGGCTTATGCCGCTCCTACAAACGCGGGGTTAGCGCACGCCGTGCATCATCCGCTTCAGCATCGGCGACGCCAGCAGGGCTACCAACGCGCAGCCCAGGCCTATCCACATCAGCAGCCAGAACAGGTGTTCGTAGCGGCCAGCTGCCTCGGCGATATTCATCACTTCGCCTTCGGGTACGTCGATGGCGGCCAGCTTGCCGAACAGTGCGGCAAGCGTTTCGGAGAATGCCGTGGCCAGGAACCAGGTGCCCATCATCAGGCTGACCACGCGTGGTGCCGCCAGCTGGGTGACGGCCGATAGCCCGACCGGCGACAGGCACATTTCGCCAATCTCCAGGATCAGGTAGGCCAGCACCAGCCACCACACGCTGGCCATCTGCCCGGTTGCGTCCACCTGCTGCGCGGCCAAGGCCAAGGGCACGAAGGACAGGGCGCCGAACACCAGGCCGAACGAGGATTTCAGCGGCTTGGACGGGTCGAGGCGGCGCTTGTCCAACCATGCCCACAAGGCAGCGAATACCGGTGCAAGCAGCACCAGGAACAGCGCACCCAGATAGGTCAGTGAACCGGCGCTCTGCGGCAGCACCAGGCAGTCGCGGACCAGCATCACCAGCATGGCCACGACGATGATGCCGAACAGCAGGCGCGGTGCATTTGATGCCGGATTGCGATCAGACAGGCGTGCTGCGACCACGAAGCCCAGCGGCGCCAGCAGCAGCGAGACGATGGACCAGGGCAGTGGCGCGCCTTCGCGGATCACCAGCGAAGGCACCAGATCCTTGGTCAACAAGCGGTCGGTGAAGGTGACCCACGAACCATAGGTCTGCTCGTACAGGGTGAAGAACACCAGCGCCATGAAGATCAGCACCATCAGCGCGATCATCTGCTGGCGCTGTTCTGGCGTGCACTGCGTGCCGGTGAACCAGGCGAACCACAGCAGCACGCCGCCGAGCACGACGATCATCAACATCAATGCGAGGCTGATTTCGCCGCCCAGCGCGAACGCGCCATTGGCGGCAGCCCACATCAGCGCCGCAACCGGAATGATGCCGACGATGGCAACGCCGTAGATCAGCCATTCGCGCGGCATGCCGAACACGCGCTCGCGCAGCGTGGCCGGTTGTGCCGGCTCAGCATGCCCGTGCAGGTACTTCTGCCCCCACAGGAACATCGCCAGCCCGACCAGCATGCCGATGCCCGCCGCGCCGAAACCGTACTTCCAGCCATAGGCTTCGCCAAGGAAGCCGCAGACCAGCGAGGCGAACAGGGCGCCGAGGTTGATGCCGGCGTAGAACAGGGAGAAGCCCGAGTCACGGCGCGGGTCGTTTTCCGGGTAGAGCTTGCCGACGATGGTGGAGATGTTGGGCTTGAGGAAGCCCACGCCCATGATGATCAGCGCCAGCGACAGATAGGTGATCGACAACGCGGCTTCGTCGCGTACCACTTCACCTGCTACGCGGTGCGCTTCGTGCCCCTCGAAGGCCATGCCGATGTGCCCCAATACCAGCAGGATGCCGCCGAACACCACCGCCTTGCGCATGCCCAGCCAGCGGTCGGCCAGCAGCCCGCCAAACACCGGGATGCAGTAGACCAAGCCACCGTAGGCACCGAGCAGGTCCAGCCCGGCCTTGTCGCCGAACAGGTGGTACTTGGTGAGATAGAGCAGCAGCAACGCCTTCATGCCGTAGAAGGAGAAGCGCTCCCACATTTCGGTGAAGAAGCAGACGTAGACGCCCTTGGGATGGCCGAGGAAGTCGTCGGAGCGGGGGCGGCTCAAGGCAGTTGCGGTCATCGGTGGTGCCGGGTGGGACAGCGGCCGAGTATAGGACCGCTGCCCCGGGGCTGCGCGTTCAGAGGTAACGCAGCCAGGCCAGGTCGCGACGGCGTGCCTTGAAGCGGGCAAAGGCGCGGGTGGCGGGGTAGAGCAGCACGGCCAGCACGACGCTGATCAACAGCAAGGCTGGCACCGATTCGACTGCGAAGTAGGGCGCGTGGTTTGCGCCCCAATACGCCATCGCTGCGAGGTACAGCAGCTTCAGCACGTACAGGTGCAGCAGGTAGAAGAACATCGGCGCCGCGCCGATCCACGCCAATGGCTGCAGCCATGCCGCGATGCGCGGCTGCTCGTACAAGCGCAGCAGCAACAGGCCGATGCCCAGCGTCAGCAGCAGGAACAGCAGCGAAGGTGGGTACTTGGTGACGTTGAGCAGGCTCATCAGCGTCGTCTGGGCATCGTTGAAGCGCAGCCAGGAGTGGTCGCCGTAGACATTGGCGGCACGCAGCAGCACGAAGCTGATCAGCATCGCCACGCCGGTGAGCAGCAGCCAGCGCTGGCGCTGCGGCGCCGGGCGGTTGCTGGCGTACCAGGGGCCGAGCGCGTAGCCCAGGGCAATCACGCCGATCCACGGCAGCAGGGGGTACGAGGTGCGCAGGCGCAGGCTGTTGCCCAGTTCGATCCAGTCACGCTGGTGCAGGATCTTCCACAGTGTCGCCAGCACGCCGTTGCCCTGGGCCTGCAGCGGATCAAGCAGGTTGTGGCCGGCAATGATGAGCACCGCCAGTGCCAATAGCAGCGTGCGCGGCAGCCACAGCAGGCCGGCCAACGCGATCATGCTCAGGCCGATGGCCCAGATCACCTGCAGATAGAGCGTGCTAGCCGGGAACTGGAAGGTCCAGGCGAAGTTGACCAGGGTCAGCTCCAGCACCACAAGGAACAGGCCGCGCTTGAGCAGGAAGGCTGCGGTGGCGCCGCGCGGATCGGGCTGGCGTTGACCATACAGCCATGCCGACAGGCCGGTGAGCAGCACGAACACCGGGGCGCATAGATGCGCCAGCAGGCGGAAGTTGAACAGGGCAGGCGAGACCGAGCCCACGTCCATCGGGTCGCTGACCTGATGCTGCAGATAGAAGGTCTCGCGGACATGGTCGATCAGCATCAGCAGCATTACGGTGCCGCGCAGCTGGTCGATGGAGGCCAAGCGTGTGGTCAGGGCAGGGGGCATGCGGGGAAATCTTACGGAAAGATATAACATAACATTTTGTAGCTACACGGGCGACTTTGCCGATATGGCCTGCAACGCGTGCGGATTGGTGGAATTGCAGGCCTGCGGAACGCTGGCGTGGCGTTCAGGCTGGACTTGCCGTTAAGCGGGCGTTAGCGTGGCGAAGGTTTTTTTGCCATCCAAGGGCTTTCCATGAACAACGCTGCGCCTGCGCAGCTCACATTCCGCGCGGTGGTTCTTGCCGTCGTGCTGGCTGTGGTGCTGTCTGCCGCCAATGCTTACCTGGGCCTGTTCGCAGGCTTGACCATCGCTACCGCCATTCCGGCCGCCGTCGTCTCGATGGGCGTGCTGCGTCTGCTCGGTGGCGGCACCATCCTTGAAAACAACATCGTCCAGACCGGCGCCTCGGCCGGCTCGTCGATTGCTGCCGGCGTGATCTTCACGATCCCGGCGCTGGTGATCATGGGGTACTGGCCGGACTTCAAGTACTGGTGGGTGCTGGGCATTGCCGGCCTCGGCGGCCTGCTGGGCGTGCTGTTCTCGGTGCCGCTGCGCCGCTCGATGATCGTCGAAGACCCGCTTCCCTTCCCGGAAGGCAAGGCGGCGGCGGAAGTGCTCAAGGCCGGTGAAAACCCGGGCCCGGGCATGAAGATCCTCGGCATCTCGGCTGCCATCGGCGGTCTGGTGAAGCTGGCAGCGGCCTCGGGCCTGCGCATCTTCCCGGATGCCTGGGCGCAGTCGACCTATGTCGGCAGCTCCAAGATCACCGCCTTCATCGGCACCAACCTGTCGCCGGCACTGCTGGGCGTGGGCTACATCGTCGGCTTGAACGTCGGCATCGTGGTGGTGTCCGGCTCGATCCTGTCCTGGCACATCGCCATTCCGCTGTACCAGGCGTTCTTCCTGGGCGGCAACCCGGACCTGGCGGCCTCGCTGGCCAATGCCGGCTCGGCCGAAGCAGCCTTCGCCATCTGGGGTTCGCAGATCCGTTACCTGGGCGTCGGCGCCATGTTGATCGGCGGCGTCTGGACCCTGTTCTCGCTGCGCAAGTCGCTGCTCAATGGCGTCAAGAGTGGTTTCGCCGCTGCCCGCAAGAGCAGTGGCCCGGCGCTGGCCGAGACCGAACGCGACCTGCCGATGAAGTGGATGCTGATCGCGCTGATCGCCTTCACCCTGCCGCTGCTGGGCCTGTACCAGGCCATCGTCGGCCAGTGGCATGTGTCGATCCCGATGACCATCATCATGATCGTCGCCGGCTTCCTGTTCGTGTCGGTGTCGGCTTACCTGGCTGGTCTGATTGGTTCGTCCAACAACCCGGTCTCGGGCATCACCATTTCCACCATCCTGTTCGCCTCGGTGGTGCTGGTGCTGCTGCTGGGCAAGGACGGCCTGATTCCGGTCGGCGTCGGCGGTGCTCCGCTGGGTGCGGTGGCCGCGATCATGATTGGTGCGGTGGTCTGCTGTGCGGCTGCCGTTGGCGGTGACAACCTGCAGGACCTCAAGGCCGGTTATCTGGTCGGTGCAACGCCGTGGAAGCAGCAGCTGATGCTGGGCATCGGCGCGTTCTCCTGCGCCCTGATCATGGCGCCGGTGCTGAACCTGCTCGCCCATGCCTATGGCATCGGCGCACCGACCGCCGAGCACCCGAACTCGCTGGCAGCACCGCAGGCCAACCTGATGGCCTCGGTTGCGCGTGGTCTGTTCGGTGGTGAACTGCCGTGGACGATGATCGCCTTGGGCGCTGGCGTCGGCGCGGTGATCATCGCCATCGACGAATGGCTGAAGAAGACCGGCAAGCGCTTCCGCGTGCCGGTGCTGGCTGCCGCCATCGGTATCTACCTGCCGCTGGAACTGATGGTGCCGATCTTCCTGGGCGGCCTGCTGGCCCACCTGGTCGAGCGTTTCCACAAGCTGCGTGCCGACGACGAAGAAGGCCGTGACCGCGTGCACCGCCCGGGCGTGCTGTTTGCCGCTGGCCTGATTACCGGTGAGGCCTTGATGGGTATCGCCATTGCGGTGCCGATCGTGGTCAGCGGGCAGGGCGACGTGCTGGCACTGCCGCTGGGCGGCTTTGCCGATACCTGGGCAAGCGTGTCGGCCTGGGTGGGTCTGTTCGTGCTGTTCCTGGTTGGCCTGCTGATGTACCGCATCGGCAAGAAGGGCGAGCCGGCGGCGAAGGCCTAAGGGCTGACACTCGACGGATCGCACGGCCTTTCCTTCTTCCGCCTGCGGGGGAACAAAGGGCCTGCCCCCGCGAAGGCGGGGGTGCCTGAAGGGCGGATGGAGCTGCTGTCCTTTCTCCCGCTTGCGGGGGAAGGTGCCCCGAAGGGGCGGATGGGGGGAGCTTTTGATTTTGACTTGGCAGGGGGCTTGGCGCTTTAGAGCCAAAGCCAAAGCACCCCTCCCCAACCCTCCCCTTGGCTTGCGGCCAAAGGGAGGGGGCTCAAACCAAAGCGCTCAAGCCAACGCGCCCTCACCCCAACCCCTCTCCCGTAAACGGGAGAGGGGCTTAGGCAGAAGCGAAGCCGCCTTCGGGCGGCTTTGCTGTTTCCGGCGGTTGTGCGGGCATGACTTCAAGCCTTTGCAGTGGGGTGGGCTGGCCGCCTACCATCGGGGTTTGCCTTTGCCTGGGAGTTGCCCATGAAGCTTCGTCACGCCCTGTTGCCGCTGTGCCTGTTGGCCGCCTTGCCATCACTGGCCAGTGCGCGCGGTTTTGAAGTCCGCGACATGGTCAAGCTGGACCGCGCGTCCGCGCCGCTGCTCAGCGCCAACGGTGCGCAGGTGGTGTTCGCCAAGCGCATCGTCGATGCCGACCTCAAGGCCAGCAGCAGCCTGTGGATCCGTGACCTGCGCACCCGCGACATGGCACCGCCGAAGCAGCTGACCCCGGCTGGCTGGAACGTCAATTCGGCCTCCATCGAAGGCCAGAACGTGTACTTCCTCAGCGCCAAGAACGGCAGCCAGCAGCTGTACGTGATGCCGCTGGCTGGCGGCGAGCCGCGCCAGCTCACCGATTTCGCGCTGGACGTGGACAGCTACCGCATCTCGCCGCAGGGCGACCGCGTGCTGTTCAGCAGCGGCGTGTTCCAGGACTGCGGCTCGGACCTGGCCTGCACCAGCAAGCGTCTTGAGAAGGAAAAGGCCGACAAGAGCAGTGGCCAGGTCTACGACAGCATGTTCGTGCGCCATTGGGATACCTGGGCCGACGGCCGCCGCAACACCTTGTTCGTGGCCCCGTTGCCGGCAGCAGGCGCAGCGGCGGTGAAGGGCGCATCGGCGATCAGTGCGACGCTGGCCGGCGATGCACCGTCCAAGCCGTTCGGCGGCAATGAAGACTTCGTCTGGTCGCCGGATGGCAAGACCGTGGTGGCCAGCATCCGCGTGCAGGGCAGCAAGGAACCGTGGTCGACCAACTTCGATCTGTACAAGCTTGATGCTGCCGGCAAGCAGGCGCCGGTCAACCTGACCGCTGCCAACCCCGCGTGGGACGCCGGCCCGGTGTTCAGCGCCGACGGCAAGACCCTGTTCTACCGCGCGATGAAGCGTCCGGGTTTCGAGGCTGACCGCTTCGGCCTGATGGCGATGGACCTGGCCAGCGGCAAGGTCAATGAGATCGCCGCGCAGTGGGACCGTTCGGCCGATGGCATCACCTTGTCGGCCGACGGCCAGACCATCTACACCACTGCGCAGGACATGGGTGAGCACCCGCTGTTCGCAGTGAACATCGCCAGCGGCGAGCTGACCAAGCTGGTGGGCGAGGGCAGCATCTCCTCCTTCGACATCGCCGGTGATGCGCTGGCCTTCACCCGCAACTCGCTGAAGAGCGGCGACCAGGTGTTCACCAGCAGCACCGCTGCCGGCGCACCGCAGCGTGCCATCACCCAGAGTGCCGGCGAAATGCTGGACGGCGTGAACTTCGGTGACTTCGAGCAGTTCTCGTTCAAGGGCTGGAACGATGAGACCGTGCACGGTTACGTGGTCAAGCCGCACAACTACCAGGAAGGCAAGAAGTACCCGGTGGCCTTCCTGATCCACGGCGGCCCGCAGGGCAGCTTCGGCAATGGCTGGAGCTACCGCTGGAACCCGCAGACCTATGCCGGTCAGGGCTACGCGGTGGTGATGATCGATTTCCACGGTTCCACCGGTTACGGCCAGGCCTTCACAGATGCGATCAGCCAGCATTGGGGTGATCGCCCGCTGGAAGACCTGCAGAAGGGTTGGGCCGCGGCGCAGCAGAAGTACAGCTTCCTCAACGGCGACAAGGCCTGTGCACTGGGCGCCAGCTACGGCGGCTTCATGGTCAACTGGATCGCCGGCAACTGGAACGAGCCGTGGAAGTGCCTGGTGAACCATGACGGTGTGTTCGACCAGCGCGCCATGGGTTATGCGACCGAAGAACTGTGGTTCACCGAGTGGGAGCAGGGCGGTACGCCGTACGACGTGCCGCAGAACTACGAGAAGTTCAACCCGGTCAACCACGTCGCCAACTGGAAGAAGCCGATGCTGGTGGTGCAGGGGCAGCTGGATTACCGCATCCCGGTGGAGCAGGGCCTGGCTACGTTCACCGCACTGCAGCGTCAGGGTATCGAGTCCAAGTTCCTGTACTTCCCGGACGAGAACCACTGGGTGCTGAAGCCGCACAACAGCGTGCAGTGGCATGACACGGTCAATGGCTGGTTGAAGCAGCACATCGGCGAATGATGTTGGGAGAAAGGCATGCGTTGGCATGCCTTTCTTTTTCTGGGAGCGAAGAAGCGCCCCCTTCCGCCCTTCGGGTACCCCTGCCTTCGTGGGGGGGCAGACCCTTTTCTCGGAAGGGTTGGAGAAGGGAGCGGTCAGCGGACATTGTTGCAAGCTCATGGCCCCTCTCCCTCCGGGAGAGGGGTTGGGGTGAGGGCGATGGAGTCGCCGGATCCATACGTTCTGCACGAACCAAGCTTCCTTCATCAGGAAGTTGCGCAAGTGGCAGGTTCTTTCACGTGGGCAAGGGGGCTTGTCCGCAATCACTGCATGCAAGGGGATAGACGATGATGGCAGCCGCAACAGGCGCACTCATCAGCAATGACATCATCGTGTTCGGCCTGATCGCCGCCACCTTGGGCGTTATTTTCTGGACATCGGGCAGCAGCAATCCGCTGCTGAAGAAGTTCTACAGCTTCGTACCCGCGTTGCTGCTGTGTTATTTCATTCCCGGCGTGTACAACACCGTCGGCCTGATCGACGGCGAAACCACCAAGCTCTACAACCCGATCGCGCGCGATGTGTTCCTGCCCGCGGCGCTGGTGTTGCTGACGCTGTCCATCGACCTGAAAGGCATCCTCGGCCTGGGCTGGAAGATGCTGGCGATGTATGTGGCGGCGGTGCTGAGCATCATGCTTGGTGCGGTGGTCGCGTTCCAGATAATGGCCTGGCTGCATCCGGAAACGGTAGCGGGAGCAACCTGGGGGGGCATGGCAGCGCTGGCCGGCAGCTGGATTGGCGGCGGTGCCAACATGCTGGCGATGAAGGAAATCTTCGAAGTCGATGCCACCACCTTCGGCCAGTTCGCGGTGGTGGATGTGGGCGTCGGCTACGTGTGGATGGCGGTGCTGATCTTCTTCGCCTCACGCGCACCGGCCATGGACAAGCGCAGCGGCGCCGATACACGCGCGCTGGATGATCTGCGTGATCGCGTGGCCAGCTACCAGGCACAGCATGCGCGCATTCCTGCGCTGGGCGACCTGATGGTGATGGCTGGTGTGGCCTTCGGTGCGGTCGCACTGGCGCACGGCCTGGCCGCACCGCTGGCCGACTGGTTCGCCGCAAACGTCAGCTGGTCCAGCTCGGTGAGCATGGACAAGCCGTTCGTGTGGGTGGTGATGCTGGCGACCTTCATCGGCCTGGGCCTGAGCTTCACCCGCGTGCGCGAGCTGGAAGGCGTGGGCGCGTCGAAGTGGGGCTCGATGTTCCTGTACTTCCTGATCGCCTGCATCGGCATGCAGATGGATCTGCTGGCGTTGCTGGAGAAACCGTGGTTGTTCGCGCTGGGCGTGCTGTGGATCGGCGTGCACATCGTGCTGCTGTGGCTGGCCGGCAAACTGCTGAAGGTGCCGTTCTTCTATTTCGCCATTGCCTCGCAGAGCAATATCGGCGGGCCGGCTTCGGCGCCGGTGCTGGCGACCGCCTTCCATCCGGCCTTGGCGCCGGTGGGTGTGCTGCTGGGTACCTTGGGTTATGCCGTGGGTACTGGTGCGGCCTACGTGGTGGGGATTACCTTGCGGGCCATGGCTGGGGCTGGGTGAGAAGCGGTGCGCTTTGCGCGCCTTCCCCTCTCCCCAACCCCTCTCCCGGGGGGAGAGGGGCTTCACCGCTGCAGTTGCACATATTGCGAGCGCTCGGGGCGCACTGAGCCCCTCTCCCCCCGGGAGAGGGGTTGGGGAGAGGGGAGGCGTGCAGCGCTGCTTTCGCTGAACAAGACCCCTGTCCGCCACCATGCTAGGCTCCACCCTCCCACGCCACGTAACCAACGTGGCGTTTTTATTTCCCTTCGATCGACAGGAACAGGCCTTATGCCGACCGAACCCAATACTGCGCTCATCACCAATGACATCGTCGGCCTCGGCCTGATCGCTGCCACGTTGGCCCTGATCTTCTGGCTGGCCAGCGGCCCAACCCCGTTCTGGAAGAAGGTCTTCGCCTGGGTGCCGGCATTGCTGCTGTGCTACTTCATACCCGCCATCTACAACACCACCGGCTTGATCGACGGGCACAGCACCAAGCTCTACAACCCTATCGCTCGTGACGTATTGCTGCCGGCGGCGCTGGTCCTGCTGACGCTCTCCATCGACCTGAAAGGCATTGCCAGGCTCGGCCCCAAGTTGCTGGTGATGTTCGTCACCGGCACCGTCGGCATCGTGCTGGGTGCGGCGGTGTCGTTCCAGGTGATGAAGTTCATCCATCCGGAAACCGTGGCCGGTGATACCTGGGCCGGCATGGCGGCGTTGGCCGGCAGCTGGATTGGTGGCGGCGCCAACATGGCGGCCATGCGCGAAACCTTCAACGTCGATGCGACCACGTTTGGTCAGTTCGCAGTCGTGGACGTGGCTTGTGCCAGCCTGTGGATGGCGATGCTGCTGTGGATGGCAGGACGCTCCCAGATCATTGATGCAAAAAACGGTGCAGATACCTCGGCCATTGATGACATGAAGCAGCGCATTGCCGATTACGAGGCCAAGAGCGCGCGTAATCCCAGCCTGACCGATTTGATGGTGATCGTCGGCGTTGGTCTGGGCATTGTTGGTCTGGCGCATGCTCTGGCGACGCCGCTGGCCGCTTGGTTCGATGCCAATGTCAGCTGGGCCAGCAAGGCATCGTTGAACTCTTCGTTTGTGTGGGTGGTGATGCTTTCCACCGTTGCCGGCCTGTTGCTGAGCTTTACCCGTGCACGCAACCTGGAAGCGGCGGGCGCATCGAAGATCGGCACCTTGTTCCTGTATTTCCTGATTGCCTGCATCGGCATGCAGATGGATCTGCTGTCGCTGGCCGATCGCCCCTGGTTGTTCCTGCTCGGTGTGATCTGGATGGGCGTGCATATCGGCCTGCTGTACGTGGTTGGCCGGATGCTGCGCACGCCGCTGTTCTTCTTCGCCATTGGCTCGCAGGGCAATATCGGTGCGGCGGCATCGGCACCAGTGGTGGCAGCTGCATTCCATCCGACGCTGGCGCCGGTGGGCGTGCTGTTGGGCACGGTGGGTTATGCCACCGGCACGGTGATCGCGTACATGACTGGCCTGATGCTGAAGTGGATGGCTGGCGCCTGAGTCTTGGCTTGGGTTGTGGGAGCGGCGTTAGCCGCGAAACCTACAAATCATGCGATTGCGATGATGGCGTGATCTGCAGCAACACCAGCTTCGCGGCTTACGCCGCTCCGACAGATTGGGGCGTATAAACCGCCGCGGCCGAGCATGGCTCGGCACTACAGGGCAGATAGCAAGAAGGCGGCGCCAATGGGGCCCCTTTCTTGCTGTTTGTCTCCGCAGCTTCAGCAGCAGCGGAGGCCGCGGTTTGTGGGAGCGGCGTGAGCCGCGAAGCTATTGCAGCTACAGATGGTGCCGTTGCTGTAATTGCATGATGGTTCGGCTTCGCGGCTTACGCCGCTCCTACAAGGCGGGTTGTCGGTAAGGCCTCTGCCGAGCATGGCTCGGCACTACAGGGCAGCTAGCAAAAAGGCGGCGCCAATGGCGCCGCCTTTCTTCGTTGCTTGTCTCCGCTGTGCTTAGCAGCAGCGGAAGCCGCTCCTGCCGCCGAAGCGGGCTTCCTGACGTTCGCGGAAGAAGGTTTTGTAATCCATGACCTCACGGTCGGGATGCTTCTCGCGCATGTGCCGGACATAGTTGTCGTAGTCCGGCACGCCGCAGCAAAGCCGCGCGGTCTGCACCAGACGCCGCCAGGTGCGGCGGAACGTCTGGTACTGGCCGACGGGGACCAGCTCGGTGCCCATTACAGATCAACCTCGTGCGGCTTCAGTGCCACGTACGGGGTTTCCTTGTCGGTGCGGACCGGCGAGCGACGTGCAGCGGCGATGGTCTTGATCGAGTACACCAGCACCGCGAACACCACGAACAGGAACAGCGCGGTCAGGCCGGTGTTGATGTAGTTGTTCACCATCACCTGGTGCATCTGGTCGAAGTTCTTCGACGGTGCCAGCAATTCGTTGGCGGCAATGGCGTCACGGTACTTGTGCGCCTGGGCCAGGAAGCCCACTGCCGGAACGTCGGAGAAGATCTTGATGAAGCCGGCTGCGGTGGTGCAGATCAGCAGCCAGATGGCCGGGACCAGCGGCACCCAGGCGTACTTGTCCTTCTTCATCTTGAACAGCACCACGGTGCACAGCAGCAGCGCCACGCCGGCCAGCATCTGGTTGGCGATGCCGAACAGCGGCCACAGCATGTTGATGCCGCCGAGCGGATCGGTCACGCCCTGGTACAGGAAGTAACCCCACAGCGCGACGCAGCCACCGGTGGCGATGAAGCTGGCCACCCACGAGTCGGTGCGGCGCAGGGCCGGCACGAAGTTGCCGAGCAGGTCCTGCAGCATGAAGCGGCCCGAACGGGTACCGGCATCGACGGCGGTCAGGATGAACAGGGCTTCGAACAGGATGGCGAAGTGGTACCAGAACGCCATCATGCCTTCACCCGGCAGCACCGCGTGCAGGATCTGCGCGATGCCCACGGCCAGGGTGGGTGCGCCACCGGCGCGCGAGAGGATGGTGGTTTCACCAATCTCCGCCGCGGTTGCGGTGAGCTGGTCCGGGGTGATCGCAAAGCCCCAGTTGGTGACGACCTGGGCGGCGTGCACCACGTCGGTGCCGATGATCGCTGCCGGGCTGTTCATGGCGAAGTAGATGCCCGGCTCGATGATCGAGGCGGCGACCATGGCCATGATGGCCACGAACGATTCCATCAGCATGCCACCGTAGCCGATGTAGGCGGCATGGCCTTCATTGGCCAGCAGCTTGGGCGTGGTGCCCGAGCTGATCAGCGCATGGAAACCCGATACCGCACCACAGGCAATGGTGATGAACAGGAACGGGAACATGCTGCCCTTCCACACCGGGCCGGTGCCGTCGGTGAACTGGGTCAGCGCCGGCATCTTCAGCTCCGGCATCACGATCAGGATACCGATCGCCAGGCCGACAATGGTGCCGATCTTGAGGAAGGTGGACAGGTAGTCACGCGGGGCCAGCAGCAACCACACCGGCAGGACCGCGGCGACGAAGCCGTAGCCGATCAGCATCCAGGTGATCTGGATGCCGGTGAAGGTGAACATCGGGCCCATCACCGGATCAGCGGCAACCTTGCCGCCGTACCAGATCGCCGCGATGAGCAGCACCAGGCCAACGATGGAGATCTCACCGATCTTGCCCGGGCGGATGTAGCGCATGTAGATGCCCATGAACATGGCAATCGGCATTGTCGCGATCACCGTGAACATGCCCCAGGGGCTGCCCTCCAATGCTTTCACCACGATCATCGCCAGCACCGCGAGGATGATGATCATGATCATGAAGACGCCGAACAAGGCGATGGTGCCAGGCACCTGGCCCATTTCCTCACGCACCAGATCGCCCAGTGAGCGGCCGTTGCGACGCGTGGAGATGAACAGGATCATGAAATCCTGCACCGCGCCTGCCAGCACCACGCCGGCTATCAGCCAAAGCGTACCGGGCAGGTAGCCCATCTGTGCAGCAAGCACCGGGCCGACCAGTGGGCCGGCGCCGGCAATGGCGGCGAAGTGGTGGCCGAACAAGACGTGCTTGTTGGTGGGCACATAGTCCAGGCCGTCGTTGTTGATGACCGCCGGCGTTGCACGGGTGGGATCAACCCCCAGCACCTTGTTGGCGATGAACAGGCCGTAGTAGCGGAAGGCCACCAGGTACAGCGAAACCGCTGCCACCACGATCCATAGAGCATTGATGTGTTCGCCGCGGCGTAGCGCCACGACGCCTAGACAGAACGCGCCTATCAGGGACAGCAGCGCCCATCCGGCTTTGGAAAAACCTTTCATCGAGTCGCCTCGCAGGGGAATGCCTGCAAGGGTCTACCCATGCAGGTCGGGGGTCAATGTGCATGGCAGCTGAATTGGATGCGACTTTGGTCTTAGGTCCGTGTCTTGTTGAAGATGACTGGGGGGATGCGTGGTGTTCCGGAAGTAGCCTTGCGGAACAAATGGTTGCAGCTGTGATGATTGGTTTGGTCGACAAGGGCGTCCATTGTCTGTCGCAAGTCCAAGGAGGTTCCTTATGAGTAGCAACGATTCCGCCCGGGTGCTGCGCAGCATCCGCGGCATGCCTACTTCCGACGGTGCCGGTGTGCGCCTGACCCGGGTCATTGGTACGCCATCGCTGCCGGAGCTGGACCCGTTCCTGATGCTGGACGAGTTCGGCACCGAGCGGGCCGAGGATTACATCGCTGGGTTTCCCGACCATCCGCACCGGGGTTTCGAGACGGTGACCTACATGCTCGATGGACGCATGCGTCACAAGGACAACCACGGCAACGAGGGTTTGCTTACCCCCGGCAGCGTTCAGTGGATGACTGCCGGCCGCGGCCTGGTGCATTCGGAGATGCCCGAGCAGGAGTCCGGCCGCATGCGTGGCTTCCAGCTATGGGTGAACCTGCCTGCGCGCGACAAGATGAGCGCGCCGCGCTATCAGGAGTTCGCGCCCGAGCGCATCCCGCAGTTGGCGCCGGCCGAAGGCGTGGGTGTGAAAGTGATTGCTGGCACGGTGGACTCGGTCAGCGGACCGATCCAGCAACCAGCCACTGACCCTGTTTATCTGGACATCGAACTGAGCGCCGGCACTGCCTGGAGTTACCGTTTGCCTGAAGGCCATAACGCCTTCGCCTATGTGTTCGAAGGTGACGTGTCGTTGGGCGAGGGCGAGGCGTCGCACGGGATTGAACTGCAGCAATTGGCGGTGCTGGGTGGTGGCAGCACGCTGCACATGCGTGCCGGTGCCGAGGGCGCGCGTTTGATCGTGGTGGCCGGGCGTCCGCTGCGCGAGCCGGTGGCACGGCATGGGCCGTTCGTGATGAACACCCGTGAGGAATTGATGCAGGCCTTTGTCGACTATCAGGAAGGCCGCTTCTGAACGACGACCGGTCCCGTGCGCGATGCGACGGGACCGGTACCAGTGCCTTGCAACAACAGACCAGAATCAATCGGTTCTTAGTTGCTGCCAGCCAAAGCAGACGGATTGAGGTTCAAGGTCTGGGTCAGGTTCTGCAGGGTGCCCAGCTCGGTGGTGTCGGCGGCGTCGATCCAGATCTGCGCATAGCGGTTCTTGTCCAGCTTGACCACGCTGATGCGGCGCGACTCCAGGCCCGGCAGGTCGCGGCCGCCCATGTCCAGCTTGTACCAATGCATCTCGGTGCCGCCGAACGCGCCTTTTTCCGCGCGCAACGGGCGGTTCAAGGACAGGCCCGGATCACGCCCGCTCAGCATCATGTTGAGGACAGCGCGGCCGTCTTCGGTGGTGGCCTTGCAGACGATGAAATCGCTTTGGGTCTGTTGCTCCCAATGCAGGCCGCTACTGGCTGGCAGGGATGGGCATTGCACTGCCTGCTGGGCGGAAGCGTTGGTGCTGGCTGCGAGCGCCAGCGCGGCAGAAAAAACAAGAACAGTCTTCACTTCGCATTCCCCCATGGAACATCGGCCTGACGGCGCGACGAAGTCGTGTGGATGGTTCTGAAGGCGGTACTGGCTGGTGGGCGGTATCCGTCCCTGTGTACGTGCATCCCCATGCGCGCCAGCCAAGTTGCGACGGTATTACAAAAACCCCGTCACTTGCAAAGTGTCCTTTCCGACAAAGAGAACGGCCCCGCAAGGGGGCCGTTCTGAACAACTGGTAACACTTGAAACCAGTGCTGCGATTTACTTGTCGCTGCCAATCCACTTGTAAGCCATGCCGCCGATGGCCGCACCCAGGATCGGTGCCACCCAGAACAGCCACAGTTGGCTGATCGCACCGGAGCCGGCAAACAGCGCAACGGCGGTGGAGCGGGCCGGGTTGACCGAAGTATTGGTGACCGGAATGCTGATCAGGTGGATCAGCGTCAACGCCAGGCCAATGGCGATCGGCGCGAAGCCGGCCGGGGCACGGCCGTGGGTAGCGCCCATGATCACGACCAGGAACACCGCGGTCAGCACCACTTCGCACAGGAATGCAGCAGCGACGGTGTAGCCGCCGGGAGACAGCGCGCCGTAGCCATTGCTGGCGAACGCGCCCGCCTGGCTGCCATCGATCAGGAAGCTGGCATTGCCCTGGGCGATCTGCAGCAGGATGAAGGCAGCGACGATGCCGCCCAGTACCTGCGCCACGATATACGGCAGCAGATCCTTGGCCGGGAAGCGGCCGCCGGCCCACAGGCCGATGCTCACGGCCGGGTTGAAGTGTGCACCGGAGACATGACCGAAAGCATAGGCACCGGTCAGTACGGTCAGACCGAAGGCAAGCGCAACCCCAACAAAGCCAATACCCAGCGGATTACCGTCACCGCCGAACTTCGCAGCCAGTACCGCGCTGCCGCAGCCGCCCAATACCAACCAGAAGGTGCCGAGGAACTCGGCGGCCAAACGCTTTCCCATGCTCATTGTGTCGTTCCTTTTATGTTCCCCGATTCGGGTGTAGGGAAAGTAACGGAGAAGAGGGGTAGATGCGTAGTGAAATCGTTAACTGTTTCCCGCTTTTGCCTGTAGTGCTTTAGCACTATGCGCGGCTTGCGCCTTGCTGGCTACAGAAAGGAAGCTGGCCGACACGAGGATGCCGCGTTGGTCATGCTGAAAAAGAAGAATCAGCCGGGCAGTGGGATGAACTCCTTGTCATCGCCGGGAATCGTGCCGAAGCGACCGTTCTGCCAATCGTCCTTGGCCTGCTCGATGCGTTCCTTGGAGCTGGAGACGAAGTTCCACCACAGGTGGCGGGGGCCATCCAGCGGTTCGCCCCCCATCAGCATGGCCTTGACGGGGGTCTTGGCGCGCAGACGGCTGTGTGCGCCGGGCTCGGGAATGATCAGGTGCTGGGTAGGTACATCCACCCCATCCAACTGGGCGTCGCCCTCAAGGATGTAGAGCGCGCGCTCTACATGGGAGTTGTCCAGGTCGATCTCGGCGCCCGGCTCCAGGTCGATGGCGACGTTCAAGGTGTCGGCGAACACCTTGACCGGTGATTCCTCTCCGTAGGCGCGGCCGGCGATCACCCGCAGCCAGGCACCGTCGCGGCGCTGCTGTGGCAACTGGTCCGCGGAGAAGTGGAAGAAGCCGGGGTCGGTTTCCTCATGGCTCTTGGGCAGCGCCACCCAGGTCTGCATGCCATGCAGGGCCTGCGCGTGCTCGCGCGCCTCGCCGGGGCTGCGCTCGGAGTGGGCGATGCCACGGCCGGCGGTCATCCAGTTGACGTCGCCGGGGCGGATGATCTGCTCCGACCCCAGGGTATCGCGGTGGCCGATCTGCCCGGCCCACAGGAAGGTGACCGTGGCCAGGCCGATATGCGGGTGTGGACGCACATCGATGCCTTGGCCGGGGCTGAAGATGGCCGGGCCCATATGGTCCACGAATACGAACGAGCCAACGCTGCGCGCCTGCAGCGAGGGAACCGCGCGGCGTACCTGGAAGCCACCAAGGTCGTGGACGCGCGGGCTGATGATGGTGGTCATGGCTGGCTGCTCCGGGGTATTTGAATGTGGGGGCAGGATGGCACGGTGGAAGCGAAGAGGGGGTTGTCGTGCGGGGAATGGATTGTTGTTTTGGTGGGGAGGGTGGGACAGCTTGAAGCGTTACCCCTCCCCAGCCCTCCCCTTCGCTGCGCGAAAGGGAGGGGGCCAGAGCTCGGTTGCGCGCAGGGCTGCTGCTTCGCCCCCTCCCTTTGCCAAAGGCAAGGGGAGGGCTGGGGAGGGGTGAGCTCTTGCTCCTGCTCATTCACCAAACAAACAAAACCAGTCTCCCCTGCAACTACATCGCTCCCATACCCAAACCCCCGACAAAGAACGGATGCCAGCGTGAAGGGGCTACAATCGCTGTCTTACTTCCTCATCCGGAGACCTCCGCAGTGACCCGCAAACTCGTGCTGTTGCGCCATGGCCAGAGCCAGTGGAACCTCGACAACCGCTTCACCGGCTGGGTGGACGTGGACCTCACCGAGCAGGGCCGCCAGGAGGCCGCCAACGCCGGCCGGCTGATGAAGGAAGAAGGCCTGCAGTTCGACGTGGCCCACACCTCGGTGCTGAAGCGTGCCATCCACACCTTGCAGGGTGCACTGGCCGAACTGGGTCAGGATTGGCTGCCGGTCAACAAGTCCTGGCGTTTGAACGAGCGTCATTACGGTGGCCTGCAGGGCCTGGACAAGGCCGAAACCGCCGCCAAGCACGGTGAGGAGCAGGTCAAGGTGTGGCGCCGTTCCTACGACATCCCGCCACCGCCAATGGACCTGGCCGATCCGGGCCATCCGATCCACGACCGCCGCTACGCCGGTCTGGACCGCAATGCGCTGCCGGCCACCGAGTCGCTGGCGACCACGCTGGAACGCGTGCTGCCGTACTGGCACGACGCCATCGCCCCGCAGCTGAAGGAAGGCAAGACCGTGCTGGTCACCGCCCACGGCAACTCGCTGCGCGCGCTGTACAAGTACCTCAACAACGTGAGCAAGGAAGCCATCCTTGAGCTCAACATCCCGACCGGCATCCCGTTGCTGTTCGAATTGAACGATGACCTCACGGTCAAGTCGTTCCGTTACCTGGGCGATCCGGAAGCCGCCAAGAAGGCTGCCGAGGCCGTAGCCAACCAGGGCAAGGCCAAGTAAGCGATACACTGGAAGCAGCACCGCTGTTGCCTGCTCCAGCGGTGAATCACTCAAAGACCGATGCCAACATGCTGGCATCGGTCTTTTTGTTTGCTTTTAGGAGCGGCGTAAGCCGCGAAGCTGGCAATGCTGAAGTTGCAAGCACCGCTGGCATCCGATGATGTCCCGGCTTCGCGGCTTACGCCGCTCCTACAACTATCAGCTCCGCTGCTTCAGCGGTGGCATTGCATCGGGTTGGCGTCACAGCGTGCGTTGTCACGCACGGCCAGGTCCTTGCCGATGTTGTAGCCGCCGTATAGCAGTGCCAGCACCAGCAAGGCCAGGCCAAACACAAGGTTCTCGGTACGGACGCCCGCAGACCTTGGCGCGGCATTGCTGGCGTGCAGGGTGTTGGCTGCCTGGGTAAGAGCCAGATCCCCCGCCGCAACCTCCAGCGCCGCCGCAACCGCCATCCGCGATTCAAGCGAAGCATTGCCTTCGGTTTCCAGCCGTTGCACCGTGCGCGGGCTCAAACCGCAGATGCTGGCCAGGTGTTCCTGCGACCAGCCGCGGGCTTCGCGCAGTAGCCTGATCCGCTTTCCGTCGATCTTCACTGTTTGATCTTCCATGCTGCACTCCTGCCGATGTTAGCCGAGTTGCGAGACTGCCGGGCAACTGCGTTCGACAACACGACAGTAAGTCGACAGCAGTGTGTCGTCCCAAAGGAATCAACGACTTGTGCGCTTCAAAGGTGGCGGCTGAGCTGCGCCGCAATGCGCATGCAAGCGGGAGAGACAGTCTTCGGATCGGGGCTGTGCCATGCCATCATCGGGCATTGATCACGATGACTGGAGTGTCTGCTTGAGCAAATGGATGATGTCGGTAATGGCAATGGTGGCGCTGAGCGCCTGTAGTGGTGCTCACCAGGCTGCACCCAACGCCGCACCAGAAGCGGCTGCTGCGAAGCCTGCAGCAGCAACCGCGCAGCGTGGCGAAGGCAAGCCTTATGAGGTGCTGGGCAGTGAAGTCTGGGACGTGCCGGATCCGGTCAGTGGCCGCAACTACCAGGTGTTCGTCGCCTTGCCAGCCGGCTACGCGGACAACCCGGACAAGCGCTACCCGGTCTTGTACGTCACCGACGCCGATTATGCCTTCCCGCTGGTCTGGCAGATGGCGCGGCGTTTGAATGTCGAGGGCCGCAAGATCGAGGACTTCATCCTGGTCGGCTTGTCCTACGCCAAGGGCGAGGGCGGCATGCACAGCCGACGCCGCGACTACACGCCAACCACCAATGGCCCGAGTGGATCGCCTGCCGATGCCGTGCACGGTGGCGCCAGCGACTACATCACCTACCTGGAAACGCAGGCGCTGCCATTCGTGGCCAAGCGCTTCCGCAGTGACGAAAGCCGGCGCATGTTCCTCGGCCATTCCTACGGTGCCTTGCTGGGGACGCAGGTGCTGCTGGAACGCCCGCAATTGTTCAGCGGTTACATCCTTGGCAGCCCGTCGTACTGGTTCGACAAGCACGAGATGGAGCGTCGACTGGCCGCGGCTGGCAAGCCCGCCGAGCTCCCCGTGCGGGCCTATATGTATGTCGGCGAGTATGAGTCGGTGCAGCACGGCGGCGATGCCGACATGGTGGTGGATGCGCAGCGCATGATTGGTTTGCTGGGCGCGCATGGTGGCCAGTCACTGGAGCTGAAGCTGGATGTGCTCAATGACGAGGACCATCTCAGTGTTGCGCCGCGTGGCTTCATGCATGGCTTGAAGTACCTGCTGGCCGCGCCAAAGGGCTGAGTCGTCCAATCCCCAGGGGCGGGCCCGGCAGGCACAGCGGCCGGGCCCGGCTTGCGCTACCACGACCAACGGCAGGTGTGCCGACCTGCGGCTTGGCTAGACTGCGTTCACTCCCTGCTGCCCGCGCCACGCCATGTCTTCGCCGCCAACCACGCATCGGATCGATGCCGCGCAGGGCCCAACCCGACGCCGGGTGTTCAGTGGCGAGCGTCTGGCTGCACGGGTCAGTTGGTATGCACCGGGTGAGCGCATGCACCGACACGCGCACGATTGTCACCAGCTCTCGCTGTTGCTGCTCGGCACCTTGATGGAGCAGACCGGGCAGGGCGAGGAGCGGCTGGCCGTGCCAGCACTGGGCGTGAAGCAGGCGGGCATCGTCCATGCCAATGATTACGGGCCGAACGGTGCGCTGATGCTGGGTATCGACCTGCCGGCATCGTTCGACCTGCAGGACAAGCTTGGTATCGGCCGTGCCTGGCAATGGCGCGGGCACGCGCTGCAGCCGCTGCTGCTGCAAGGCCGGGGACTGTTGTCGGCCTTGTTTGCAGGCGAGCTGGTCGCTGCCGATGTTGATGCCCGGCTCTGGGAATTGCTGGCTGGCATGGCAGCCCCGGACGAGCGCCCCAGCGGCACACCGCCACGTTGGTTGGCGTTGTGCTGCCAGCGTCTGCAGGATGAGAACGTGCCGCTGGCCGATCTGGCTGGTGAGCTTGGCGTGCATCCGGTGTACGTCGCCCGTGCCTTCGCGCGTTGGATGGGCTGTGCGCCGTCGGTGTTCCGCGCCCGCGCGCAGTTGCAGCGCGCCCTGCCGCTGTTGGCCAACGGGCAGGCCCTGGTTGATGTGGCGCAGCAGGCCGGTTTTGCCGACCAATCCCATTTCAGCCGGATTGCCCGCACGCACAGCGGGCTGACCCCGGCGCGGCTGCGCGCGCTGTTGCAGGCGTGAGCAGGTTCAATCCGTTCAAGACCCTGGGCAATGCCCTGGCGCATCGTGGCGCTTGTCAGCCACGGAGCCGCACCATGCATCTGCGCAACATCCTGTCCTTGTTATTGCTGCTGCCCGCCTGGCTGGGGGGCGTGACAACGGCTGCGGCGGCGTCGCCGCAACAGGCGGCGCGGGAGCTGGCGGCATTCCTGGATGGCATTCCGGAGCTGGGGCCGGGCTATGCGGTGGTTATCGTCGACCGTGACCAGCAATTGCTGGGCTATACCCGCGGCCTGCGCAACGCCAGCAGCCAGGCGCCGCTGACCATGCGCACGCCGATGTACATCGCGTCGCAGACCAAGTCCTACATGGGATTGCTGGCGCAGGTGCTGGATCAGCGGGGCGTGCTGCGCCTGGACAGTAGCCTGGCTGATCACTGGCCGCAGCTGCGCCTGCCTGATGGCGTCGATCCTGCCGCCTGGGCCTTGGCAGACCTGCTCAACCACCGTGTGCCCTTGAGCGCGGATGCGATCACCACGCTGGAGGCGTACATCGGCAGCCCCGATCCGGCCCTGTATCCGCAGCTGCTGCAGCAGTTCGCCAGCAAACGCGCCGATGGCTTCGACTACGACAATCTCGGCTACAACATCTACGCAGCGATCCTGCAGCAACACACAGGCCGCTCATGGCAGGACTGGTTGCAGCAAACCCTGTTCACGCCGTTGCAGCTGCACGAAACCGCAACGAATACCTCCAGCTTCGATCCGGCGCTGCTGGCGTTCAACCACCAATGGCTGGGTACCGAACAGGGCTGGCGGTTGGTGCCACCCAAACCTGACGCCTTGATGCATTCGGCCGGCGGCATGATGACGTCACCGCGCGACATGGGCCGTTGGTTGCGCTTGCAGCTGGGTGCAACCTTGGCTCCCCAATTCGATGCACGCTTGCTGGATGCTGCCCACCGGATCGGTGTGCAGGTCGATCCCAAGGCCCGCAATGCCTACGAGTTGCCCTGCAATGGCTATGCGTTTGGTTGGAACGTGTGTGATTTCGAGGGCCACACGCTGTATATCCACGGCGGCAGCTATACCGGCGCACGCAGCATGATGGCGTTTTCGCCGGATCTGGGCGTTGGTATCGGCGTGTTCTCCAACTCGGACAACGCCACTGGCTGGCTGACGTCGCGCACCGTGGTGCAGTTCTTCCAGTATCTGGTGGAGCATTCGGAAGCTGCGTCATGGGCGCAGATCCGCCAGAAGGCCTACCCGCAGCGTGTGGCCGACCAGCTGGCGGGCATGCGCGCGCGGCAGGCAAAGCAGCATGAGGATCCGCGTTGGCAGGGGTGGCAATGGCGGCCGGATTCGACAGCGCCCTATGCCGGTGATTTCCGTGGAGTTACGTTGCCGGTCACTGCGCAGGTGATCGTGGGCGGCGAGGGAATGCAACTTCAGGTGGGCGCACTAAATCGCAAGCTGACACCCGCTGCGCCGGATCTGTTTGCGGCGCAGGATGGGCCGTTGGACGAGGCTGAGTCCATGCAGTTCCAGCGAGATGTGCAGGGTGAGTTATTGGGGTTTGAGTTTGATGGGCAGCGTTATGTGCGTGTGCGTTCCCGGTAGAACGGCACGGGATGATTCAGAGGTTCGGGTGCAATGGGCGCGCAATTGTTTGTAGGAGCGGCGTGAGCCGCGAAGCTGACATTGCTGCAGTTGCAGATGTTTGTGGCACCTGACGATCTACCTGCTTCGCGGCTTACGCCGCTCCTACAAAAGCCTCGCCGCCTCTGTCAAAGATGTGTCCCTGCACAACGCAAAAGCCCGGCGTTACGCCGGGCTTTCGTGCAGCAACGTGATCCGTTACGGCTTACTTGAAATCCAGGGTCTTCTCGAAGGACTTCAGCTCGTGCCGCGCCATCGCCAGGTTGGCATGGCCGCGGTCGAGCACGACATACAGGAACAGGTCCTTGTTGCCGTCCAGTGGGCGGATCAGGTGGTACTGCTTGGACAAGGTGAGCAGGATGTCTTCCACCACCTCGTTCAAGCCCAGCGAACTGGCCACGCGGCGCTTGGCGCGCACGACGTCGGCATTGCCGGCGGCGGCAACTTCCATGTTGATGGCGCCGCCACCCAGCGTACCCAGCGTCATGCCGCTGTCGCTGTCCACCAATGCGGCGCCGATGAAGCCCGCGATTTCGCTCAAAGCATCCAGTTTTACGTTTGCAGCCATTTCTCATCCAATGAAGTAAGGGGTACTACAAAAGCAAAGCCCGCTCAGGTCCGTACCGGGCGAGCGGGCGCGCAGCATAGCGAATACCGTTGGACGCATGCGAGTTGGCCAGTCATGTGGAGTGCAACTGTGCGTTTTATGCTTGGCTTGCCGCCGGCTCGACGAGCGCAGGAAAAGGCAGCAGAACCCATGCTGGAGGCAGTGCGAAGGAAAGCGGCGCTGGCTTGCAATGACTGGCCACGGTGCTGCCTGCGCTCGATTCAGTACTGAATGGGAACCGGAATTCCGGCGCAATACCGGCAATGAATCCGTCACGGCCAGTTTACAGCCGGGTCGCAGAATGGCTGGCACAGGGTGAGTGTCCCGCGCTGAGACAGGCGGGGTGCTCGCTCGCTGTCATCGACTATTCCAAGCAGCGGGAGCGCACATCATGGGCAAGCCGGCAGTGGTTCTGGTGCATGGTTTCTGGGGCGGAGCGGCACATTGGGCGCGGGTGATACTGGCGCTGCGGGACCTGGGCTACCAGGATATCCGTGCAGTTGAGAACCCACTTACCTCCTTGGCTGATGATGCCGAACGCACCCGCAAAATGGTGGCGCAGGTCGACGGGCCGGTGGTGCTGGTGGGGCATTCCTACGGCGGTGCGGTAATCACCCAGGCTGGCAATCTGCCCAACGTGAAGGCCTTGGTGTTCATTGCCGCGTTTGCTCCTGATGCAGGCGAGAGCCCCGGCGGCATCACCCAGCAGCATCTTCCAGTCGCAGCGCCGAATCTGGCGCCAGACAGCGACGGCTACCTGTGGCTCAAGCCGGATAAATTCCATGAGAGCTTCTGCCAGGACCTGCCCGAGGAGGAGGGCTTTGTCATGGGCGTAACGCAGAAGGCGCCGTTGGCCGGTACCTTCGGTGAGAACATCAGTGACCCGGCGTGGAAGCACAAGCCAAGCTGGTATCAGATATCCAGCCAGGACCGGATGATCGCGCCGGAGAACCAGAAGGCGATGTCCGCCCGTCTCAACGCCCGCAAGGTGATAACGCTGGAGGCGGGACATGCATCGCTGGCATCGCATCCGGCGGAAGTCGCAGCCCTGATCGACGAGGCGGCGACGGCCACCACTGGCTGAAAGCGACGCGCATCGTCCGCCGCGTTGCCCAGTGCGGCGGCGCGGCGGTTCGCATATGCCCTCAGCGGAAGAACTGGCTCGGCGTCAGCCCGAAACGGCGCTTGAACATGGTGGCAAATGCGCTGGGGCTCTCATAGCCCAGCGCCAATGCAACGTCGATGACTTTCTCGCCAACCGCCAAGCGTTCCAGTGCACGCAGCAGGCGTGCCTGCTGGCGCCATTGGCCGAAGGTCATGCCCAGTTCGCGTGCACACAGGCGCTGGATGGTTTTGACGTCCACCTGCAGGCGCGCTGCCCACTCCTGCAGGGTGGAAGCATCGTCCGGGTGGCGTTGCAGCTGCCTGCCGATCTGGCGCAGCCGTGGATCGCGGGGCTCGGGCAGGTGTAGCGGCAGTACCGGCAGGGTCTGTACTTCGTCCAGGATCAATCGCATCAGCCGTCCATCACGCGAGTTCTCGGCATAGCGCGCCGGGATTTCGATAGCGGCGTGGATCAGCGATGCCAGCAACGGGGTGATGGACACCGCCGAGGGTGTCTCCGGCGCGTGTGGCATTGCCTCCGGGGTGATGTAAAGGCTGCGCATCTGCACCAGACCGATGCAATGCACCTGATGGCCGATGCCGGCCGGCATCCAGATCGCCCGCGTGCTGGGTACCACCCAGCGGCCCATGCCTGCATTGACCACCAATACCCCGGTTTCCGCGTAGACCAGCTGGTGCCGATCCGGATGGTGGTGCAGCGGAATCACGGTGGCGCTGGGGTAGTCCCGCGCCTTGCAGTACACCACGGTTTCCGGCCCGGCCGGGAGCGGCTGGCGACGGCCTTTTCGGGCATCCGGAATGTCCTTTTCGAAAGGATGCATGACCATATTGCGCAGGATGGACGTTGACCGCGACTCTACCATGCGCGTCCGCCCCCATCCCGCGGTTACGCCATGTCATCTCCTGCTTCAACGCTTGCAGCTCCCGTCCCACAACATCGCCCGGTCGCGGTAGGCGTGCTCGCGGCGATCAGCAGTTCGCACCTGGTCAACGACATGATGCAGTCGTTGATCCTGGCGCTGTACCCGATCTTCAAGGGTCAGTTCCATCTGAGTTTCGCCCAGGTGGGTTTGATCACGCTGACCTACCAGCTCACCGCGTCCTTGTTCCAGCCCTTGATCGGCCTGCGCACCGACAAGCGGCCGGCGCCGTATTCGCTGCCGATGGGCATGCTGTCCACCTTGTGTGGCCTGTTGCTGTTGGCGTTCGCACCGAACTTCGCAACGGTGCTGGTGGCGGCGATGCTGGTCGGCATCGGCTCGGCGATCTTCCATCCAGAATCCTCGCGCATCGCGCGGCTGGCATCCGGGGGCCGCCATGGCCTGTCCCAATCGGTGTTCCAGTTGGGCGGCAACGCCGGTACTGCAGTGGGGCCGTTGCTGGCAGCGGCAGTGATCGTGCCGAACGGGCAACGCAGCGTGGCCTGGTTCGCCTGCGCCGCATTGTTGGGTATTGGCTTGCTGACCTACGTCAGCCGCTGGTACCAGCAGCACCTGCTGGCCGTGGCCGCGCAGCCCAAGGTGGCGGCCAAGCCGGCCAACCTGTTGCCGCCGAAGACTGTGGCCTGGGTGATCGGCATCCTGCTGGTGCTGATCTTCAGCAAGTACTTCTACATCGCTGGTCTGAGCAGCTACTACACGTTCTATCTGATCCAGAAGTTCCATGTGTCGGTGCAGAGCGCGCAGCTGCATCTGTTCGGTTTCCTTGCAGCGTCGGCGGCCGGCACCCTGATTGGCGGGCCGCTGGGTGACCGTATCGGTCGTAAGCCGGTGATCTGGGCCTCTATTTTGGGCGTGGCACCGTTCGCACTGATCCTGCCGTACGCGGACCTGCAGTGGACCATGATCCTGACGATGGTCATCGGCTTCGTGTTGTCCTCGGCGTTCTCGGCAATCCTGGTGTATGCACAGGAGTTGATGCCCAACCGCATCGGCACGGTTTCCGGTCTGTTCTTCGGCTTCGCCTTCGGCATGGGTGGGCTGGGTGCGGCAGTGCTGGGCGTGCTCGCCGACCACACCAGCATCCTCTGGGTCTACAAGGTGATCTCGTTCCTGCCACTGCTGGGCATCGTCGCCGCGTTCCTGCCGAACCCGCGCGCGCCTTGAATGACAGGCGGCGCGCGCACCCTTTGCAGGCTGGGTTCCCGCTCCTCTTGCGTGCCAGGGGAAGATCTGGAGGGTTGCAGCTTTCGCCCCCTCCCTTTCGCAGCGCGAAGGGGAGGGTTGGGGAGGGGTAAAGCTCTTGCTGTAGCGCTGCCTGATCGTCTGATTGCACCCCGGCCTGGGCCTCATCCAGGATCGAAGCACACTGCCATGGCGGTCGCGGGCGCATGGGATGATTTCTTGTTTATCCGCTTTTGTTCACGAAGTTGCACGATTTCCTGTGTTGGTGCATGATTTCGCAATCAAGAGGCCGAGCGCCCGGAGTGCCGACTGTCGGTGCCCTGATGCCGAGTCGGATTCCCATCAACGCGGAACACCAACACATGACCGCCTCGAACCCCGACGCACTCCCGCAGGAGCGCCAGCAGCGCATCCTGGAGCAGCTCCGCAAGCACGGCCGCGTGGTTGCCAACGATCTGGCGGCTGCCTTCGCGGTTTCCGAGGATTCCATCCGCCGCGACCTGCGCGATATGGCCGCCAAGGGGCTGTGCAGGCGGGTATACGGCGGGGCACTGTTGCCGACGCCACGGTTCGACGCCTTGCCTGAGCGGGTGGGGCGGCAGGATCCGGAGCGCAGCGCGCTGGCGGCCCATGCGGCCTCCCTGCTGCTGCCCGGGCAGGTGGTGCTGATGGATGCCGGTTCCACCAATGTCGAGATCGCCCGCGCGCTGCGCGGCACCGCATTGACGGTGGTGACCAATTCCCCCGCGGTCGCCGATGCGCTGGCCGGCGCGCAGGCAACGGAGGTGGTGATGATCGGTGGCCGTATCGACCCACGCAGCGGCGGTGCCATCGGTTCCATCGCCTTGCAGCAGCTGGCGCAGTTGCAGGCCGATGTCTGCATTCCCGGTGTCTGCGCGGTTGATCCGGAAACCGGCATCTGGGGCATCAACGCCGAAGAGTGCGCGTTCAAGCAGGCAATGCTGCGCGCCTGCGACATGACGCTGGTCGTCGCCAGCAACGAAAAAGTCGGCGCACGCGGCAGCTTCCGCATCGCCGGCATCGAGCAGGTGGATCAACTGCTGATCAGCGACCGCGTGGCAGCGGAAATGCAGCAACGGTTCGCGCCGATCGCGCAGCGCCTGCAGCGAATCCACGTGGCGAAAGCGTGATCCAACGGCGCGGGTGAGCGCAACCCGCGCATCAGACAAGTACCCAGGAAGAACACGTGAACAATCCAGTACGTCTACAGCGCAGCCAGCAGATGGCAACCCGCGCCGCCTTCTTCGTCCCCGGTTTCGCGATTGCATGCTGGGCACCTTTGGTGCCATTCGCCAAGGCCAGGGCTGGCCTGGATGATGCATTGCTGGGTGTGCTGTTGCTGTGTCTTGGCTTGGGCTCGCTGCTGTCGATGCCGCTGGCCGGCATGCTGGCAGCACGCCATGGCTGCCGACCGGTGATGCTGGTGACCGTGTTGATGATGGTGCTGATGCTGCCGCTGTTGGCGGTTACGTCGACGCCGCTGGGCATCGGCATCGTGTTGCTGGTGTTCGGCGCGGGCATCGGTGCCATGGACTGCGTGATGAACATCCAGGCGGTGGTGGTCGAGCGTGAGTCCGGCCGCGCGATGATGTCCGGCTTCCATGCCTTCTACAGCATTGGTGCCCTGTCTGGCGCGGCATTGGTGACGCTGTTGTTGTCGATTGGCGGCGGCGCGTTGTTGTCGACCTTGGTGGTGGCCGCTGGCGTGTTGGCGATCACGGCACTGTCATCGCGCTGGTGGCGCAGCGAACGCGCCGAGCAGGGCGAGAGCAGCTTCGCCTTGCCGCGTGGCGTGGTGATCGTGATTGGTGCGGTGTGCTTCATCAGCTTCCTGGCCGAAGGCTCGATGCTGGATTGGAGTGCGGTGTTCCTGCATGAAGTACGCGGGGTGGAGCTTGCCCATACCGGTTGGGGCTTTGTTGCCTTCAATATCGCGATGACAGCCACACGCCTGTTCGGCGACCGGCTGGTGAACCAGCTTGGGCCGAGCATGGCGGTGCTGCTGGGTGGTTTGCTTGCGTGTGGCGGGTTCGTACTGGCGACGCTGGTGCCGAGCTTCGGCGTGGCCTTGCTTGGTTACGCGCTGGTCGGCATTGGCTGCGCCAACATCGTGCCGGTGATGTTCAGCCTTGCGGGGCGGCAGAGCCGCATGCCCGAGAGCGTTGCCATTCCCGCAGTCACCACCATGGGCTATGCAGGCGTGCTGCTGGGCCCGGCGGCAATCGGCTTCATTGCCCAGCAGTGGTCGCTGCCGGCTGCGTTCCTGATGGCAGCGGCGGCACTTGCGCTTGTCGCGGTGATTGGTTCGCTGCTGCGGGTGCGTTGAATGCTTGTATCCGCGCTCCAAGTGCCATCGCGCGCGGTCATTTGGAATCGCTGCGGCTTTCCACCTGCTGCGTTACGAGTACCTCCGCCGCTACCGCCGCCATCCGATACGTGTCACCTTTGGCACGGTGGTATGCGGCGCTTTCCTGGAGATCCTGCCCGGCGAAGCGAGTAAGAAAATGCCGCGGTCATACCTCGCCAAGCGATTTTTAAGTATTTCCTTATGGTTATTGGCTGTTGCTCTGTTACAGCATTCCAGGTCATTGAGTTCGGCATGATCAAAGGAATGAACGCATGCAGTGGATGCAGCATCCGGCCTGGGATGGCCCGGAGTCGAAGCGTCGGCTCATCGATGTGGAGTGGCCAGGCACGGGTGATTCGCCACCGATATGGCCAAGTCGCATCCGCTACCGCGATGAATTAAGTCGTTCCTTCCAGCTCGAAGCTACCTGCTTTTGCAGTGTTGAGGGGATTGAGCTTAAGCAGCTGCTGGGTAGACACGTGTCCTTCGGCGTGGACACTGGTGCTGGAGAGCGGCGCTGGCTCTCGGGGATCATCACTGCGGCCGCGAAGCGCGATGGCGCTGGGAGTTTCTCGTTGATCGATCTGCAGATCGAGTCCGCCTTGTCGCTGCTGGATCGTCGTCGCACGTGCCGTATCTTCCAGGACCAGAGCGTTCCGCAGATCGTGGCGACGTTGCTGGATGAACATCGTCAGCGCAACGCCATCATCGCCGCTTCGTTCAACCATAGAAGCGAACTACAGCGCGATTTCCCGGCGCGCTCTTACTGCGTTCAGTTCAATGAAAGCGATCATGCCTTCATCGACAGGTTGCTGGCTGAAGAAGGCATCCCGTACTACTTCACATTCACCAGACAGTCTGGCGCTGTTGCGCACCAGCTGGTGCTCACGGAGAAAGCTATCCGAGCGGATCAGTCGCTGCGTGCACTGCATTTCCGGGCGCAGGCCGATGCCGTTGGTTCACAGGAGCAATGGCTAACCCACTGGGAGGCCAAGTGCCAACTTGTGGGAAGCCGTGTCAGTCTCTCCAGCCACGACTACCAACCTGCGCATCGCCTGCAAGGTCAGGATGAGAACATTCAAGAGCATGGTGAGTACGGTCGGCAGGCAGCCGCCAGCCTGACTGACTACCAGTCTTTGGCACCGTACTACGCTGACCAAGAGCGGGAGCTGAGCAGCTACGCGCGGTTGCGGATGCAGGCTGAAGAGCAACAGGCAAGAACCTTCCTTGGGAGTGGGCGGCTGCGCGGTCTGGCCACTGGCGGGCGCATTTTGCTGGAGGATCATCCGGGGCATGCAGGCCAGAGCGAACATCAGCGGACTTTCGTCGTCACCGGGATTGATCTGCAGTTGCGCAACAACGTTCCGGAAGCGTGGCAGCTGCCTTCGTCGCTGCTGGAGCAGGCAGCTCAAGGCAATCTGATCGGGGGCGAGGAGCATCCCGCTCAGGCAGCGGACGACATCAGACTGTGCTTCAGTGCAGTCCATCGGGATGTGCCCTTGGTGCCGCGTTATGCGGGGAGCCTTGATCGCCCGACCGCAAATGGGCCGCAGACGGCCACCGTCGTCGGCCCTGTCGGTGAGGAAATATTTACCGACGAGTTAGGCCGTATTCGCATTCAGTTTCATTGGCAGCGCCCAGAAGAGCATCCGGCTGGCACGGCTGAGGGTAACGAGCGATCTTCAACTTGGGTGCGAGTGGCCATGCCCAGTAGTGGCGATGGCTTTGGCCATCAGTTTGTCCCTCGCATCGGTCAGGAGGTGTTGGTCGCCTTCCTGCACAACGATATCGATAGACCAGTGGTGGTTGCCACACTTTACAACGGCAAACATGAGACACCGGGCTTCAGTGGGCGACGCGGTTTGCCTGGAAATCACGCACTGTCGGGCATCCAGTCGCGTGAGCACCATGGTCAAGGTCACAGCGAACTACTGATGGACGACACTCCCGGGCAGGTCCGTGCCCGGTTGGCAACTACCCCGTTTGCCAGCGAGCTCAACATGGGCAAGTTGAGCTCGCCGCGAGTAGACGGACAGGCACAGCCACGAGGTGATGGTGCAGAGCTGCGTACCGATGCGGCACTGGCGTTACGCGCTGCCCACGGGATCCTGATCACCAGCTATGCACGCGAACTGGCCCGAGGTGGGCAGCTGGACCGGCAGGAGTTGCTGACGCTGCTTGACGAGTGCGGCGAACTCTTTCGCGGGTTGGGGCAGGCAGCGACCAATCGTGGCGCGAAACAAAGTGATGGCGAAGGCATGGCGACGTTGCAGGACGCCGTAGCTGCGTGGCCAGAAGCGGGAAATCAAGCCGGCGAGCCGGTCGTCGCCATCGCTGGCGATGCAGGCATCATCAGTGCTACACCGCAGTCGCAGCTGCACTATGCCGGCCAGAACCACGACGTTGTCGCAACTGACAACGTGCAGTCAGTCAGCGGCGGTGCCACGCTTTTGCAGGCCGGTGCTGGCGTATCTGTATATGCCCAGGATGGTGGCATCCAGGCTATCGCCAGCTGCGGCAATGTGCTGGTACAAGCGCAGGACGCGGACATCGCACTGAATGCGCAGAAGTTCCTGCATGCATCGGCGAGCGAAGGGGAGGTGCTGGTTACCGGCCCAACCATTCGCTTGGTTGCTGATGACGGTAGCTATATCCGTATTGGAAACGGCATTGAGATTGGTACGCAAGGCGATGTGAAGCTGCACGCAGCCAAGCACGATTGGGCGGGTCCGAAGACGGACAGTTTCGCCATTCCTACGTTTGGGCGTGATCCGGCGGCGCGGCAGCCCCGGTTCCACTATGAAGGTGACACGGCTGCCGTAGTTGCCAACCTGGCGTATCGCCTCGTGATGGAGGATGGGGACGTGGTTGAGGGAACGGCGGGGCGCGACGGGCAGGGGCTGCGCGTAGAGCGTGGAACCATGCAGAAAGTGGCTGTTGAAATTGCCAAGTCGGCTGAGGACGGAAGTTGATGCAACGCCTCAGCGTTCAAGGGTTGAATGCACCGTACTACCGCCGATGTGCTCAGGGTTTTCACCTGCGCACCGGCTTCACCTTGAGTGCTGGTGACTTGTGGTCGCCGTATCGAAGCGCTTGCTGACCATTGATGGAATGGAAGCCAGAATGCAAACAGGAGTATGCAAGTGAGTAACTACGAGACTGCGGGTCAAAGCCGACTTACACCCAATTCCACTGTGCCGAGCAATACGCCGGTGCCTCGTCAGCGGCCCGGCGTGGTCATTTTCCTGCATGGTGTCAATGACCCTGGCGCCAGTTATGCCTCGGTGGAAGAGGGCTTGTGCCAAGGCCTGAACGAGCGGCTGGACCGCACTGACTTGAGGTCGGGAAGGTATGGCGTGGATTACCGGGCGACTAAGGCCAAGCCCAAGCAGTCGCATACCGAACTGGATATTGAGAGGCTCGATGATCCAGATACGCATCTCTATCTACGTAAGGATGGCCAAGCCAAGAGTGTATTGATTCCGTTCTACTGGGGCTACCGGGCGGCCGAAGGCGAGATCCAGCGCGATTCCAAAGGCGATCCTGCCAAGATACGCACCCAGTATCAGGACAAGTTCGGCAACCGGCTGGACCGGCATTTCGGAAAGGGTGGTGGATTCTTCGCGAACGCCACCAATAACTTGCGCGAAATGTACGGCAAAGGCTTCGACTTGGCCATCAGGCATGTGGCAAATACCCAGCTGCCAAACAGTCAGTTCATGGGGGAGTGCCCGCATCGGCGCTATTTCGTGTTGGCCGCCGAAAGGCTGGCCAACATGATCAGCACCATCAGGAATGTCTATCCCTCCGAAACCATTACCGTCATGGGGCACAGCCAGGGCACCTTGATCACCTTGCTTGCGCAGGCAATGCTGGCCGATCGTCGGCAACGCTGTGCGGATTGCCTGATCATGGTGGCCAGTCCCTATTCGTTGCATGCCAAAGTCACACCGAAGGGAGGCGATACCTTGGGAGACTTTCTAGGCATCGTCGGCGCAGTAACTGGCGAGCCTTATGTCTTGCCAACGTTGGATGACCTTTGTGTTGGCCAACCCAAATCCGGTGGTCGCGCAGGCCCAGGATGGAGTGCGCTGAATGGGCATCGCATTGGCGTCGATGGTCGCTCGGCGGCATTCCCCGAGCGCGATAACCGGGGCAAGGTATATCTGTATTTCAGCCCTGATGATGCCACCGTAGGCTTGAGTCAGGTGGTTGGCATTGGCACCTTCGGCGTTCCCGACCTGGTGGAAGGGCGCGGTGCAATGGAAAGACTGCGTGAGATGCGTTTCTATCAGCGCTTGTGGACCAAGCGTCACCGTGAGGGCAAGCCGGTGTGGGTTGGTACTGAACCCAGTCGCCAGTTGCTGCGTGCCAAAGGTGAGCCACGTTATGCCGGTGGTGGTTGGTCTGCGAAGAACATCGCTGCTTCCGAGCCAATGAATGAGGACGAGAGCTTGTGGATCAATGGGGAGGCGTTGATGCCTATGCACGCACCAAGGATGTTCGGTGGCGAAGCGGTCAAAGGCAGCCCAAGCACTCTTGGCAAAGATCGTGGCGATGATGTCACCAAGAACATTTCGCTGGGAAAGGAGAAGGCGAGTTTCCCATGGGTGCCTTTACCAGAGGCCTACGCAGGGATGAAGGAAGATGCTGCTCTTGCCAAATTCAACAGCGAGGCCGCGGATGAAAATGGTCAGACGCGTGCCGTTCGCACCAAGGGCATGTTTGACAAGTCGCTTGAACGGGAAATGACCCCCGACGAGGCGCGCGCCTGGATGCGAACGGCGGAGTCGCAGCTGGAAGACAACAGCTATCACTCCGGTGTGCTACGCGATTCAGAAAATCACCGTTGGGTGACCGCAATGGATGTGGCAATTGGCCAGGGCCATATCCTGGACGACAAGGATTGGCGTGCGCTGCTGACGCTGATGGGGGATTGGAGGATGGAGGACAAGCAGATCCGAGCCATGAGAAACAATCCGAAGTGGAGTGAGCTGAGCGAAGGCACGCGACAGCTCATCGAGGCCTGTGGCCGTTACTACAAAACGGGGGAGTTTCCGGCATCCTCGCTTGTCAATTTGCGGAAGCCTCCGCAGATGGTGAGCGGCGGAAACTTCAATGAGAACCCATCATGAGCGGCCTCGGTACGATTCGCCCACGCTTGGCGCCTTATTGCTGGGCAGTGATCGTGCTTGGACTTGTCTGGACCTTGCTGATAGTTGCAATGGGTACAACGATGGACCTCGATGCCTCAGTGAACGACATGGAGATTGGTCACATGCGCAGCGCGATTGTTTTCGGAGTAACCGGTATTGCCTCGCTGGTTGCACTGGTCTTCGCAGGACACTGGGGCTACAAGGCGCTTTCAGGTAAATCGGATGTGGTACCTGTTGCATTGACGGAAGCTGCGGTGGTTGAAGATCCGACGAGCAGCCCGACCTGGTCGTTGGAGCTGCGCGGTGTTGGTATCGCCCCAGGCGCGAATCACCAGACCTCTGTATGGAAGAAAATCCGCGCGCCGGGGCAAGATGGCTTCAGCTCCATCTACTCGCAGGATCCCAATGACTACCCGGATTCCGCAAGTACCCGGGAGGACAACGCAGGCCTCAGCACCGGGGCGGCCTTCCGGTATGCCGCCGCCGATTCGGTGGCGTACTGGCCAATTCCCGTTTTCGCGGTAGAGCCGCCAATCCGTGACGACCGTGAAATCATACGTGCGGCGGGATTGATCGGCGAAGGCAGGTTTAGCGGCTCGCTCGGGGTGACATTGTTTCTGTGGCAGCAGGATGCCAACACCACCCATGCCCAAGCGACGATTGAGCAGCTGTTTGGGCTCTTCGATGACACCCCAGAACTTCCAATGGCGATGATCGCGGCGCGCGACGGTGATGTCATGCGGTGCAGCTATGCCCCGTTGGGGACACCGCCCATGCGTGACGAGCGTTTTGTTCCCGTGGTCGAAGACACCACCGCGGTGTTGTTGGTCGCACGCAGTGATCGTGTGGACCACTATCTGCGTCCGTATGCACCGGACTACGCTGAAAACAACCAGGATACCCGTACCGATCTAGGCAAGCTGTGGGCGCTGTTCTTTAAGACCAAAACTAGGGCGCTGAATCACTATGAGGAAGAGGCGCGCAACGCAGGCGCGCGAGACGCCACTGGTCCGGGTACCACGCCTACCAGCTTCTGGCAGGCCGTTTTGCCCGAGCTATGGAAAACAACCGACAACCGCGGGCCAGGCGACTTCAAGCCCACCCCATGGTTGCCGATTCGCTGGGCAAAGCATCAAGTAGAGGAGTTCGATCGTGCTCCCCACCTGGGTCATCTGCACCGGCCCATCAAGGTCCCATTGCGCGATGCCGAGGGGAAGCCTCTGAAGCAGGCGCTGCAAACGCTGGCGATGCTCGAAGGCTGGAAGCAGGCGCTCGCTACACTGCCGGAAGGTAGCGTGCCGGCCCGGGTGTTCTACGACAGTCATGATGGCACGGCGCTGGGCGTGGCCCTGAACAACGCCCTGCATACATTGAATGCCGATGGCCATGGCTTGGAACTTGGGAATGTCGATGAGGGCTTCGACATCGGCCGTCGCATCGCCGATGTCGGTTTGACCAGCCCGCTGGTGCAGATCGGGTTGGGCGCGATTGCCAGTTATCACGAGGGTGGGGTCAGCGCGGTGGTGTATGCCGGTGCCGATGGCAGCGCCACCATTCAGATGGTGCGGCCACCCAGTGCTGAAGAGAAAGCAAAGAACAACCCGCCCGGCGTCAACCACGACCCCTTCATGCGAAAGGTACGCGGCAGATGAAGTCGCCGATTTGCCTGGGTGATGCCACCAGCAGTGGAGGCAAGGTCACCGAGTGCCAGTTTGCGGGTACTCATGCCGTGAATGGCAGGCCAATAGCCGTGCTTGGGGATAGCGCGACGTGCCCCCTGCATCGTGGGAGCTTCCGATTTGTTGAAGGAGACCCAGCGCGAACGATGCGGGGAAAGCCCGTGGTGTTTGAAGGTCATAAACTTGCCTGCGGCTGCCATGCCATCGCCTGTACGGCTGTTGCCATCAGAGCGGATTGAAGAATCACGCGGCATCCTGCTGCTCGTGGCAGGGACCGTCAGGGTAGGCGCTCAAAGGTGGCGGTACGCGAACAACACCGGCTGTCCAATCAGCTCGCCGATCACAGTTGCGAAGCGATCCCGATCAAAGTCGCCGCCATTGTCGAACTGCACGAAGTTCCAGCCGATGCCAAAGCCGCCGCTCCAGTCCAGATCCAGGATGTGATATGCGCGACCATCATCGGGATTGGTCCACGTGGTCTGGATGTCATCGCAAGCAGCGTCGATGAAGTCGACGTAAGAGCCGAAAGGCTGAAGTTCCTCAAGCTCGGTGTCGTTCTCGGGAACGCAAGGCGCGCTCGTATTCTCGCCTGCGGTTACGAATGGTGGGTGATCCGCAGGTACTGTGAACAAGGTGACGGCAGCACGCCTGCGTTCGATCTCATAGCCATGTGCATCATAGAACGAGCGCATCCCTGGTCCCATCCGGTAACGCGGGCTTGCCCAGTTTGACCATGGATGCGCGCCGGATTTCCATGCATCGCTCATTACTACGCCATGGACCTGAAGTGCTTGTACTGCGTCTTCGATCGACCAATGCGGGGATGTAGGGATGGTATCGGGGATGTGACCCGCCGCCATATGGGAGCGCAGCACGTCCGCTGCTGATGTCCATGCTTGGTCGTAGAGATAGGCTGCTCCCGGAACACCCGCGAGCGCCATGCTCAGATCGATCAGCATGCACTGGGGGATTTCCTGCCCTGAAGCAGGCAGGAGAATCTGCTTCGCAAGCATCAATCTTTCCAGCTGCTGCCAGTCTGGGGCAGGCAGGTGAGGATGTTTTGGCAGCAGGAACCAGTGGTGCTCGGACATCGATCTGGGCTAGGGAGGGCATAAACCAACAGTACAAGATCTCACGCCTGTCGTGCGGTTCCTGGCTTATCTTTGTTGGCAGATGGTGCTGCCTGTTTTGCTAAGCACTAATCGGCATTGGCTTCGGCAGCATCCTGTCGGTGAGACCTATTCTGGGCTGACTGAAATATGTGGATGCCGAGTTTCGCGCGCATCTGAGTACGGCGCCGACGGGTTCTTTTTGATAGCCGAAAAACGCCATCAAGCAAGTGCTCAAGCAGTTGGCGGCGTTTGACAAGAAGGATCCTACGGCGTACTCGGCAGGCTGCGCACATGCACATCCTGCTGTGGGTAGGGAATGTCGATTCCCGCCTCCTGCAGCGCCGCATGGATACGGGTGATCAGCTCGCTGCGGATGTTGAGCCAATGGTCGTAGTCGCGCGTCCAGGCACGTACGCTGAAGTCCAGTGAGCTGGCACCAAAGCCAACGAACAAGGCGACGACGGCAGGTTCTGGGGCGACACCGGGTGTCTGCCCGGCGCAGCGGGACAGCAGTTCAAGCACCTGTTGTGGATCGCTGCCGTAGGCAACACCCACATTCACTTCCATGCGCCGGTTGCGGTCGAGTGGCGTCCAGTTGACCAGCGGCTCGGACAGCAAGGTGCCATTGGGCACCACCACGTCGGCGCCATCGAAGGTCTTGATGCGGGTGGAGCGCATGCCGATGTCACGGACGCGGCCGTTGATGGGGCCGACCTCGACCACATCGCCGGGCTGGATCGGTCGCTCGAACATGAGGATCAAGCCGGACACGAAGTTGTTGACCACGTTCTGCAGGCCAAACCCGATACCAACGCCCAATGCGCCGAACAGCAGTGCCAGCTGGCTGCCCTTGAAGCCGGCTGCCGATAGCGCGATCACCACGCCCAGCATCAGTACCGCATACGAGGCTAGCGAGGCGATGCTGTTGCCAATGCCGCGCGACACGCTGGTGCCATGCTGGAGTATGTCCTGCAGCAGCAGGCGGGTAACCCGGGCAGCCCAGAAGGCGATGGTGATTGCGGCGATGAAGGCCAGCACATGGCCGAGCGACAAACTGAATTCTCCAAAGGAAAATTCATGCGACAGCACCTTGCCGAGGACTGCATAGGTTGGCCGCAGGATGCGGAAGCTGTCCATCGCATAGACGATCCAGCCCACAACGGCCGCAAAAACACCTACTCGCGCCAGCAGGGAAAGCAATGGCGGCGCGTGATCGCGGGTAAGCCGGTAGCGCGCCAGGCTCGGCCTGCTGAGCAGCAGGTGCAACAAGCTCAGCAATACCGCGATGCCGACATAGAGCAGCAGGCCGAAGTAGGCGCTGTCGATGATCGCGCTGGTCAGCATTTCCGCCAGCGTGCGGTTGCCCAGGATATTGGCAAGCAGGGAGACCGCGAACAGGCCCTGCGCGCCCCAGGCCGCTGCACGCAGCAGCTGCCCGGTCCTGCCGGTTGTGCGTGCGTGACCGGCGCGGTAGGCCCGCCATTGCACGAAGCCGGTCAGCACCATGGCCACCAGGGTCAGCGCCAGCGTATACACGCGGAAGGCGGTATTGCTCGACAGGAAGAAGAAACCCAGCCCGGCGAGCAGGTACAGCAGTGATGCGACCAGCGGCCAATGCCCAAGCAGGCGCTTGCTCGCGGGCGGCAGCAGGCGCAGTACCGGGACCAAGGCGAACAACATGCCCGCCTGCAGGGTCAGCAATGGCGCATCGGGCTCCAGTACCAGCATGGCGACCGTGGACAGCAGCAACCAGGTTGACCAGGGCCGCGCCAGCACGCGCTGGGTGGCGGCGTCGATGCTGTTGTTGACGTTCGCTCGACGACCATAGCGGCGGGCCCACAATAGCAACGGCAGCAGCAGTACCTGGATCGTGTGGAACAGGATCTGCGTGTGGCGGTGTTCGCTTTGATAGGCGCGGCTGAACTCCAGTTCTATCTGCAGGCCTGAGCTGAGTGCGTCGCTGGCCGCTGCGCGCTGGTCGGGGGAATCCGTATCGATCTGCCAGAGCGGTGGTGAATCCACCTGCAGCAGCTGATGGTCGAGGTAGCTGATGGCATCGGTGACCGCAGCGTGGCCTGATTGCAGCCGCACCTCCATGGCATTGGCGCGCGCGCTGAGTTCCATCTGCCGCGAAAGCGGACCGGCAAGCGCCTGCTCGGCTTCGGTCAGGCGGGTTATCAGGGCATCGATGCGACCGAGCAGCAGTGGCGGAATGCTGCTCGGCTGCTGCCGTGTTGCTTGCCAGCTGGCACGACGTTGCGCGAGTTCGGCGGCATCCTCGGCATAGGGGGCGGTGGCGATCTGCAGCGCGTCGCGCCAGCGCGTGAACCGCTTGCTGTCGAACTGCCAATGTCGATCGAGGCTTTCAAGGCGCATGATCGGCACCCTGCGCAGCTGGGCAGGGGACAAGGCCTGTCGGCGCAGGTCAACCGAGCGGGTGATGTCCTCGAGCGTGGGTGCCAGCGCGATGATGGGGTCTGGTTGGCCAGCCAGCTCGATGGCGGCGATCGCCAGGCGCTCGTCGGTATCAGCGCGGGTCACGATCAGTGCGGTATCGACGGGCTCGGGAGTGCTTGCCGTTGGCGCTGCGGGTGCGGCCGTCGTGCCCGGGTCGAGCGGATGCGTTGCCTGTGCGTGGGCGACATGGCAGCAGACCGAGGCGAAACAGAACACTACTGCGCGCAGCCAAAGCATGGGCGACTCCCGGCAGGTGGATGCTCCGATCCACGTTGCCGGAGTTTGGCACAGCGTGTGTCCGGTGGGCGCTGGCATGGCGGTGCCCATGCCCGGACGCCGGTTTTCCATTGGCTGGGGAGGGGGCGTTGCGACGCCTGTCGCGAGGTTGTTACGTGACCTTTGGCCTATCCGTCGATGGCCGTGATCCCCTACGCTCGTCGGTTGTGCCATGCAGTTGCATGGCCTTTTCCCTGTTTGGCCGGAGATGTCCATGTCGTTTTCCAAGCTCGTCCCGTTGTCCCTGACGGTTGCAATCGCTGCCTCGCTCGCCGCCTGTGGCAAGACCGAAGCGCCTGCCGCGCCGGCTGCCGAAGCCAAGGTCGCGTTCGACCAGTCACAGCTCAAGACCCAGCTGATCTCGCTCAACGCCGCCGATCTGGATCCGGCAGTGCAGGCGTGTGCCGACCTCAACGGCTTCGTCAACAGCAAGTGGCTCAAGGCCAACCCGGTGCCGGGCGACCAGACCACCTGGGGCAGCTTCGAGATCCTGCGTGAGCGCTCGCTGGAGGTGCAGCACGCGCTGGTCCAGCAGGCGGCCGCTGGCAAGGCCGCAGCAGGTTCCAACGAAGCCAAGATCGGCGACATCTGGAAGACCGGCTCGGACGAGGCGGCCATCGAGGCTGCCGGCATCAAGCCGCTGCAGCCGGAACTGGACAAGATCGCCGCGCTGAATGACAGCGCCGCCATCACCGGCTACCTGCGTGATGCCCATGCGCAGGGCAATGGCTTCCTGTTCTCGCTGTACGCCAGCCCGGACTTCAAGGATTCGGCCAACGTCATCGCCTATGTCGGCCAGGGCGGCCTGGGCTTGCCGGAAAAGGGCTATTACTTCGACGAATCGCAGGCCAAGATCCGCGAAGCCTATGTGGCCTACATCGAGCAGTTGCTGACCTTGTCCGGCGTCGATGCCGTGCAGGCCAAGGAGCAGGCCAAGGCGGTGATGGATTTCGAAACCCGCCTGGCCAAGGCGTCGCTGTCGCGCATCGAGCTGCGTGACCCGTCCAAGCGCTACAACCCGGTCAGCGCCGCCGATGCCGACAAGCAGACCCCGAACTTCAGCTGGACCGCGCTGTTCGACACGCTGCAGATCCCGGCCAAAGACAAGTTCTCGCTGGCCCAGCCGGGCTTCTTCAACGAACTGAACACCATGCTGGCCGACGTGCCGGCTGCCACCTGGCAGGCCTACCTGCGCTTCCACACCGTGGACAACGCCGCGCCGTACCTGAGCAAGAACTTCGAGCAGGCCAACTTCGACTTCTTCAGCAAGACCCTGCGCGGCCAGCAGGAAATGCAGCCGCGCTGGAAGCGCGTGCTGGATTCGGTGAATGGCTCGATGGGCGAAGCCCTGGGCCAGCTGTACGTGGACGCGGTGTTCCCGGCCGAATCCAAGGTGGCCATGCAGCACCTGGTGGAGAACCTGTCGGTCGCGCTGAAGGCGCGCCTGGAAGGCCTGCCGTGGATGGGCGAGGACACCAAGAAGAAGGCGTTGGAGAAATGGGCCAGCTTCACTCCGAAGATCGGCTACCCGGACAAGTGGCGTGATTTCTCCGGCCTGACCACCAACAGCGACAGCTACCTGGGCAATATGCAGGCGGCGCAGGCGTTCAACTACCGCTACATGCTGGCCAAGATCGGCAAGCCGGTGGACAAGACCGAGTGGGGCATGACCCCGCAGACGGTGAATGCCTATTACAACGCGACCAAGAACGAAATCGTGTTCCCGGCCGCGATCCTGCAGCCGCCGTTCTTCGATGCCAAGGCCGATCCAGCGCTGAATTACGGCGGCATCGGTGCGGTCATCGGCCACGAAATGATGCACGGCTATGACGACTCGGGCAGCCAGTTCGCCGCCAATGGCAACTTCGACAACTGGTGGACCGATGCTGATCGCAGCGCGTTCAACAGCCGCACCGACCAGCTGGTCGCGCAGTTCGACGGTTACGAGTCGCTGCCGGGCGTGAACGTCAAGGGCAAGCTGACCCTGGGCGAGAACATCGGTGATCTCGGTGGCCTGACCGTTGCCTACGATGCGTTGCAGATGGCGCTGAAGGAAGACGCGAAGCTCAACGTGCCGGTTGATGGCTACACCCAGGACCAGCGCTTCTTCATGAACTGGGCCACCGTGTGGCGCCGCAACTTCACCGATGGCGAGCTGCGCGTGCGCTTGAACACCGATCCGCACGCACCGGCCAACTTCCGTGCCAACGGTGCGCCGTCGAACATGCCGTCGTATGCCGCCGCGTTCCAGTGCAAGGCCGGCGATGCGATGGTGCGGGCCGACGACAAGCGGGTTGTGATCTGGTGATTGCGGTTGCTTGATCGTGATCTGTGAATGAAGAAGGCCCGGCAATGCCGGGCCTTCTTTTTGGCTGGTTACATTGGCGGCGAGCTGCCTGCCCTTCTTTTTGTGGGAGCGGCGTAAGCCGCGAAGCAGATAGATCATCAGGTCGCACAGCTGCTGGCAACTTCAGCAGCACCAGCTTCGCGGCTGACGCCGCTCCCACACAAGCGCGTCCTACGCGACTGCGCCCAGCAGCTTCTGTGCGGTGGCCCGCTCCTCATCGCGCAGGGTCAGTACGCGTACGCCGGTTTCCGTTACCTCGACGGTATGTTCGCACTGCGCCGACAGCTTTCCATCGCGCGTGGTCACGGTCCAACCATCGTCGTGGTTGTCGATCGCCGCGCGGCCCTGGTTGATCATCGGCTCGATGGTGAAGGTCATGCCGGCCTGCAGTTCGAGCCCGGCGCCACGATGCCCGTAATGCAGCACCTGCGGCTCTTCGTGCATTTCGCGGCCGATACCGTGGCCGCAGTACTCCTTCACCACTGAATAGCCGGCGTCCTTGGCGTGGCGGTTGATCGCAAAGCCGATGTCGCCCAGGGTTGCGCCGGGACGCACCGCGGCGATGCCTTTCCACATGGCCTCGTTGGTGACGCGCACCAGGCGTTTGGCTTGATGGCTTACCTCGCCGATCAGGAACATGCGGCTGGAATCGGCGATGTAGCCGTTCTTCTCCAGGGTGATGTCCAGATTGACGATGCTGCCGCTGCGGAGAATGTCTTTCGATGACGGCACGCCGTGGCAGACAACGGTATCGATGGAGCTGTTGAGCACATAGGCGAAGCCATACTGGCCCTTGCTGGCCGGGCGCGCCTGCAAGCGGTCGACGATGAAGCGCTCGACCCAGTCGTTCACCTGCAGCGTGCTCATGCCTTCCAGCGGCAGCTGGTTCAGTGCTTCGAACACCGACGCCAGCAGGCGCCCGGATTCGGCCATCAATACCAGTTCATGCGGCTGCTTGATCATGCTTCTGCCGCCCGCATGTTTGCAGGGCTCACCCCGGCGGCGGCGAGTTCGCGGGCGACCAGTTCCTGGAAACTCAGCTGCGGGTTGAGTTCGCAAAGCATGCCGATCCTGATCCAGAACCCGGCTTGGGCGTTGATCGAGCGGCCAGACACGGTGCTGGCCTTGCGCAGGTTGTCGTGCAGTTCGTCGTCGATGTTCACGATGCCCATCGGTTGCCCCTTGAATTGACTATATGATTCATATGCGAATCATATGCCCGGGGTGCTGAACGAGACAGAAGGGGTAGCTCGGCGGGCATGGCCAGGCGTGAAAATCGATGGGGTGCCAACCGGGGTGGCTGCGAAGGACGCACCGACAGCACTGGCGAAAGGTGAGCGCTGAGGCGGGTTCAGGTTCCCGATCAGGGCCGGGGTTGGAATGGAGCGGGGTGGTCGCTATAATCGCCGGCTTACCGCGCCATCCTGGCGACTGGGCAACATAGGAAAACACCACCATGGTCAAGATTCGACTGACCCGCGGCGGCGCCAAGAAGCGTCCGTTCTACCACATCATCGTTTCCGACGTCCGTAGCGCCCGCGACGGCCGCAACATCGAGCGCGTCGGTTACTACAACCCGGTTGCACAGGGTGGCGAGCAGCGCGTTGTGCTGGATATCGCTGCTTGCGACAAGTGGATCGCCAACGGCGCCCAGATGACCGACAAGGTTCGCAACCTGTACAAGGAAGCGACCAAGGCCCAGGCCGCTGTGGCCTGATCCTGGCGGGGCCCCCGCCCCCGCGGGCCCCCGGGGGTTTTTATAAAAATATACATGGCCCGGAACCGCGGGGGCGGGGTTGCGGGGGGTTTTGTGGGGGGGGGGGGCAGAAACGGTTGGGGGGGGCCCCCCCCCCGTG
>NZ_JBXFWF010000005.1:0-94632 GCF_056854515.1 Stenotrophomonas sp. STEN063 | reverse complement strand
GTTTGCCTCGCTGGGGGGCTCCCGCCCCACCCACCCCTGTTGGGGTTGCGGGCCCCCCCGTGGGGCGCACTGGGTTCCCCGCCACGGCCTCTGCCGTCCCGGGCCCGCCACTACCGATGGCGCGCTTTTTCCCTTGTCGGCAACGGAATGCTGTCGTCTTGGCCTTGCTCGCGCGCGGTCACCGTCGCGCCATCGCCACTCACGCGCATCATCTGTAGCGGCTGGCCATCGAGGCGGAACTCCAGTGCCGACTGCAGCTTATCCAGCGCCTGTACCTGCGTGCACAGCGAGCGCGCGTGCTGCTCCAGGGCGGCAGCGCGCCCTTCCAGGCGTTGCTCCAGTTCGGCGTCGAGTTTGTCTGCACGTGCATCCAGCTTCTCCTCGCCACCGGTGAATACTGCCCACAGCATGCTGCGGGCGATGGAGCCGCTCAGGCTCTCGGCGGCATCCTGCACCCGTGCTTCGAAGCCTTCATTGAACAGGTCCTGGTCCCAGCGGCCGCGGCCGATGGTCTGTTCGACAAAGCGTTCGGCCTCCTTGCGCAACTTGCGCACTTTGCGGGAGTTGGCGTTGCCGGTGAGGCCTTCGTAAACCGAGTCCAACGTATCGAAGCTGATGCCCACCGACTCGGTGGCGATACCGGTCACCGCCGGCATCAGCCGACGCACGCCATCCTCCAGGGCGCGCAGCCGTTGTGCATCTTCCGCTGAGACCGTCTGCATCCGGTTGTCGATGCTCAGCTGGCCGTCGTGGAACACGATCTCGCGCATCGGCAGCGTATCGCGACGCAACCAGATACCGCCGCCGTCGACCAGCACGTTGTAGTCGGTGGACACACCGCACTGGTCGGCAGACAGCTCCGGCGCCTTGACCGTGCCTGCCTGGGCGGCCAGCGGCAGCAGCAGAGCAAGCGAAGTGGCGATGGGCAGGCGCATGGCAGAAGCTCGTGGCGGGTGGGCGCGGCCAGCTTGGCCGCTCGCGGCAAGAGCTGCGTCGGCCGGAAGTCACGTCCAGAAATTTCATCAGAAATTTACGTAGTCAAGTCAGGTGGTTTTCCTACAAAAAAACTCTGCAAAAGGCTTGACTGCGCACGCCGTTCGAGCAGGTTCCGGTGTCCGGTCCGGGCGCCAGACAGTCCAGGCCTTGTGCCACAAGGCTTGGCAAAGAAATACTAGATTTGGTGTTGACCCTGTAATACACCCCCACTATCTTGTGCTCCGTCGGTTCTGGCGGAATTTTCCGTCGGATTAATAGGGAAGCCGGTGATGCCTTCAAGGCTAGTCCGGCACTGCCCCGCAGCGGTAATTGGGAACGACCCCGCCAACAGCACTGAGGCACAGGCCTTGGGAAGCGGCGGAGTAGGAGAAGGCCCCCGCCTTCCTGCCCATGAGTCCGAAGACCTGCCGACAGCCACGCGATGCACACCGCGTGGTGCCGGCTGCGGTGTCTTCGAGGGGAAGACGGCTGGTGACGTGGTGCCGTGGCTGCTGCCGACCCTGGGTCGTGCGCTGTCGCGGCTGCTGCGACGCCGTCCTTCCATGCTCGCTGCTCCGTACCGGCTCTGCTTCCTGCGCGGGCAGGAGCTGCGTGCATAACGTTTGCAAGGACACCATCGTCGTGACTGCCACTCATACTGACGTCGCTCCGGCTGAAGCCGGTTTTGAACTGACCCCGCCGCCGACCGCCACCGCCATGAGCGTGACCAAGCGCAATGGCAGCACCGAGCCGGTAGACCTCAACAAGATCGTCCGCGCCATCCAGCGTTGCTGCGAAGGCCTGCACGCGGTGGACCCGATGCGGGTGGCCACACGCACCATCTCCGGCCTGTACAACGGCGCCAGCACCCAGGAACTGGACGAGCTGTCGATCCGCACCGCCGCCCTGCTGATCGGCGAAGAGCCCGAGTACGGCCGCCTGGCTGCACGCCTGCTGGCCAACTTCATCGGCAAGGAAGTCTCCGGCCAGGAAATCCATGCGTTCTCGCAGTCGGTCGGCCGTGGCCACGAGGTCGGCCTGATCAACGACCGCCTGCTCAACTTCGTGCAGGTCAATGCACGCAAGCTCAACGATGCGATCGATCTCTCCTACGACCTGAACTTCGATTACTTCGGCCTGCGCACCATGTATGACCGCTACCTGCTGCGGCATCCGCATTCGCGCAAGGTCATCGAAACCCCGCAGCAGTTCTTCCTGCGCATCGCCAGCGCGCTGAGCGAGGACGTGCCTGAAGCACTGGCGCTGTACCAGCGCCTGGGCAGCCTGGATTACCTGCCGTCCAGCCCGACCCTGTTCAATGCCGGCACCAGCCACGAGCAGCTGTCCTCGTGCTTCCTGCTGGACTCGCCGCAGGATTCGCTGGAATCCATCTACGACCGTTATGCCGACATCGCGCAGCTGTCCAAGTTCAGCGGCGGCATCGGCGTCAGCTATACCCGCGTGCGTTCGCGTGGCTCGCTGATCAAGTCCACCAACGGCCACTCCAACGGCATCGTACCGTGGCTGAAGACGCTGGATTCCTCGGTGGCTGCGGTCAACCAGGGCGGCAAGCGCAAGGGCGCGGCCTGCGTCTATCTGGAAACCTGGCACGCGGACATCGAGGACTTCCTCGAACTGCGTGACAACGCCGGTGATGACGCGCGCCGCACGCACAACCTCAACCTGGCCAACTGGGTGCCGGACCTGTTCATGCAGCGCGTCGAGGCCGACCAGGAATGGTCGCTGTTCGATCCGCGCGTGGTGCCGGAGCTGACCGATCTGTTCGGTCCGGCCTTCGAGCAGGCCTATGTGCAGGCTGAGACCCAGGGCAAGGCGCGCAAGACCGTGTCGGCACGCAAGCTGTACTCGCGGATGATGCGCACCCTGGCCGAGACCGGCAACGGCTGGATGACCTTCAAGGACAAGTGCAACCTGGCCAGCAACCAGACCCTGCGCGCCGGCAACGTGATCCACCTGTCCAACCTGTGCACCGAGATCCTGGAGATCACCTCCAACGACGAGACCGCAGTCTGCAACCTGGGCTCGATCAACCTCGGCAACCACCTCGATGCACATGGCGATTTCGATTTCGAGAAGCTGGCCGAGACCGTGCGCCTGGCCGTGCGCCAGCTCGACCGCGTCATCGACCTGAACTTCTACCCGATCGAAACCGCACGCCGCGGCAACCTGCGCTGGCGTCCGGTCGGCCTGGGCTGCATGGGCCTGCAGGACGTGTTCTTCCGCAAGCGCCTGGCCTTCGACTCCGCCGAAGCACGCACGCTGTCGACCAAGATCGCCGAGACCATCTATTTCCACGCGCTGGAAGTGTCCTGCGAACTGGCCCAGGAACGCGGCAAGCACCCGTCGTTCAACGACACCCGCGCTGCCCACGGCGAGCTGCAGTTCGACGCCTGGAACGTGGTGCCGGAAGACACCGCGCGCTGGGACGCACTGCGCGAGCGCATCAAGCAGCACGGCCTGCGCAACTCGCTGATCATCGCGATCGCGCCGACCGCAACCATCGCTTCCATCGCCGGTTGCTACGAGTGCGTCGAGCCGCAGGTATCCAACCTGTTCAAGCGCGAAACCCTCTCCGGCGACTTCCTGCAGATCAACCGCCATCTGGTTGCCGAGCTGAAGCAGCTGGGCCTGTGGACACCGGAAGTGCGCGATGCGATCAAGCTGGCCGACGGTTCCATCCAGAGCCTGCAGCAGATCCCGGAAACCCTGCGCCACATCTACCGCACCGCATGGGAACTGCCGATGCGTTCGCTGATCGACATGGCCGCCGCGCGCGGTGCCTATATCGACCAGTCGGCCTCGCTCAACCTGTTCATGGAAAGCCCGAACATCGGCGCGATGTCGTCCATGTACATGTACGCGTGGAAGCAGGGCATCAAGACCACGTATTACCTGCGCTCGCGCCCGGCCACCAAGATCGCCAAGACCACGGTCAGCAGCTACACCCCGGTGGAAGCCGTGGCTTGCTCGCTGGAAAGCCCGGAAGCCTGCGAAGCCTGCCAGTAAAGCTCAAAGCCCCTCTCCCGCCTGCGGGAGAGGGGTTGGGGTGAGGGCGCTCTTAAAAGCACGTAGCGCCCCCCAAGGAACCAACCCTCATCCGGCGCTACGCGCCACCTTCTCCCGCAGGGAGAAGGGAATGGAGACCCAAAATGTCCGATTCCCCCCGCCAAATGCTGCTCGATCCCGGTTTCGAGCTGACCCTGCGTCCGATGCGTTACCCGGACTTCTACGAGATGTACCGCAACGCGATCAAGAACACCTGGACGGTGGAGGAGATCAATTTCCAGATCGACATCACCGACCTGCACCAGAAGATGTCGCCGGCCGACCAGCACCTGATCCATCGCCTGGTCGCGTTCTTCGCCACCGGCGACTCGATCGTGTCGAACAACCTGGTGCTGAACCTGTACCAGCACCTCAACGCGCCGGAAGCGCGCATGTACCTGTCGCGCCAGCTGTACGAAGAAGCGCTGCACGTGCAGTTCTACCTGACCCTGCTGGACAACTACCTGCCGGACCCGGAAGAGCGCTTCAAGGCCTTCGCCGCTGTGGAGAACATCGACTCGATCAAGAAGAAGGCCGCGTTCTGCTTCAAGTGGATCGATGCGCTGCAGGAAACCAAGCGCCTGGAAACCCGCGACGACCGCCGCCAGTTCCTGCTCAACCAGATCTGCTTCGCTGCCTGCATCGAAGGCCTGTTCTTCTTTGCCGCGTTTGCCTACGTGTACTACTTCCGTTCGCGCGGCCTGCTGCCGGGCCTGGCCTCGGGCACCAACTGGGTGTTCCGCGACGAGAGCTGCCACATGGAGTTCGCGTTCGAGTGCGTGCGCAAGATCCGCGCCGAAGAACCCGATCTGTTCGACGCGAAGATGGAGCAGGAGGTCTACCAGATGCTGGAGGAGGCCATCGACTGTGAAGTGCAGTTCGCCGAGGACGTGCTGTCCGGCGGCGTGGCCGGCATCTCCACCCGCGACATGCGCGAGTACCTGCAGCATTGCGCCGACAACCATTTCCTGAAGCTGGGCATGGCCAAGAAGTACAACGTGCGCAACCCGCTGCCGTTCATGGAACTGCAGGATGTGCAGGAACTGACCAACTTCTTCGAGCGCCGCGCCTCTGCCTACCAGGTCGGCGTGCAGGGTGAAGTCGCGTTTGATATGGCGTTCTGATCGACGCGCTCCCTTGCGCGAAGCGCGCTTGGCTCCCTCCCTTGCGCGAAGCGCAGGGGAGGGTTGGGGAGGGGTTCTTCAGCAACAGCAAAGGCACCCCTCCCCAGCCCTCCCCTCGGCTGCGCCGAAGGGAGGGGGCAGAGCGCTCACCGGCTGCACAGCTTCGCGGGCGTATCATCTGCGCCAACTTACAGGTGATGCCTCCATGACCCCCATCGTCGAAACCAATCCGCCGGTTGAAGTCCGCATGGCGGAAATCGTGTTCCCCAACCACACCAACCATATGGGCACGCTGTTCGGCGGCCAGGCGCTGGCGTGGATGGACAAGGCGGCCTTTCTCGCCGCTGCCCGTTATTCGCGTTGCACCGTGGTCACCGCACGCTCGGACCAGGTCGATTTCAAGCTGCCGATCCGCATCGGGCAGATGGTGGAAACCATCGGCCGGGTGGTCAAGGTTGGCCGCAGCTCGATGCATGTGGAAGTCGAACTGATCGCCGAGGACCTGCATAACGGCGAACGTGCGCTGTGCACCAAGGGCACCTTCGTGATGATCGCACTCGATGGCGAAGGTCATCCGACCACCGTGCCGACGCTGCCGACGCAGGCCTGAGCCGCACGGCGATGACCACTTCATCGGCACAGACGGGGCGCTTGGCGCCAGCAGTGATCACCGAACTGCCGCAGTTCATCGCCGGCCATCGGCGCCTGTTCGTGGTCACCGGTGCCGGTTGCAGCACCGACTCCGGCATCCCCGACTATCGCGACCGCGATGGTCAATGGAAGCGCACGCCGCCGGTGAGCTACCAGGCCTTCATGGGCGAGGTAGCAACCCGCAAGCGTTACTGGGCGCGCAGCCTGCTGGGCTGGCCACGCTTCGGCCAGGCGCTGCCCAATGGCACGCACCGCGCGCTGGCGGCGTTGGAAGCCGATGGTCGCATCGAGCTGCTGCTGACCCAGAACGTGGACTGCCTGCACCAGGCGGCGGGCAGCCAGACCGTGATCGACCTGCATGGTCGCCTGGACCAGGTGCGCTGCATGGGCTGTGAAGCACACAGCTCGCGTGAGTTGCTGCAGCAACGCCTGCTGGATGCCAACCCGGGCTGGGACGTGCTGGAGGCTGGCATCGCGCCCGATGGTGACGCCGATATCGAGGCTGACTTCTCTTCGTTCGATGTGCCTGCCTGCGATGCATGTGGGGGCGTGTTGAAGCCTGACGTGGTGTTCTTCGGCGAGAATGTGCCGCGTGAGCGGGTCGCGGCGGTGCATGAGCACCTGCAGCGTTCCGACGCGGTGCTGGTGCTGGGTTCGTCGCTGATGGTGTATTCCGGTTTCCGCTTCGTCGATGCCGCCGCCAAGGCCGGTTTGCCGATAGCTGCGGTCAATCTTGGCCGCACCCGCGCCGATCACCTGCTGTCGTTGAAGGTTGAAATGCCCTGCGCCCAGGCACTTGCCTTCCTGTTGGACGGCATCAAGACGCAGTGATCCATCCCGCCGGTTGAATCAACGGCCGGTGCGGCGTGCAATGGGCGCCCCCACTGTTGATGGACGTTCCCCACGTGAGCCAGCTTTTCTCACCGTTGTCGCTAGGCCCGCTTTCCCTTTCCAACCGCATCGTCATCGCGCCCATGTGCCAGTACTCGGCGCAGGACGGGCAGGCCACCGATTGGCACACGATCCACCTGGGTCAGCTGGCGCAGTCCGGCGCTGGCCTGTTGATCATCGAAGCCACGGCGGTTGAGCCGCGTGCGCGCATCAGCTGGGCCGATCTTGGCTTATGGGACGACCCTACTGAGGCAGCGCTGGGCAAGGTGCTGGCATCGACGCGACGCTGGTCGAACATGCCGATAGGCGTGCAGCTGGCGCATGCCGGGCGCAAGGCGTCCACCGCGCGCCCGTGGGATGGTGGTGGCGCGATCGCCCCGGGTCAGGAACACGGCTGGCAGGTGTTGGCGCCGTCGGCGCTGCCGTTCAAGGCCGGCGATCCCACGCCTGAAGCCTTGGATGAGGCCGGCATCGAAGCCGTGGTCGAAGACTTTGTCGCTGCCGCCAGGCGCGCAGTGCGGCTTGGTCTGGAGCTGATCGAGCTGCATGCCGCGCATGGTTATCTGCTGCACCAGTTCCTGTCGCCGTTGAGCAACCAGCGCGACGATGCGTATGGCGGCTCGCTGGAAAACCGCATGCGCCTGCTGCTGCGGGTATTCGATGCGGTGCGCGCGGTAGTGCCGGCCAATGTGGCCTTGGGCGTGCGCATCTCCGCCACCGATTGGGTGGACGGCGGCTGGGATGTTGCCCAGAGCATTGAACTGGCCAAGGCGCTGGAAGCGCGCGGCAACGACTTCCTGCATGTGTCCAGCGGTGGGCTGGATCCGCGCCAGCAGATTCCGGTCGAGCCTGGCTACCAGGTGCCGCAGGCCGCTGCGATCAAGGCCGAAATCGGCACGCCGGTGATCGCGGTGGGTTTGATCACCGAGCCGACGCACGCCGAGGAAATCCTCGTCGATGGCAAGGCTGACGCGATCGGCATCGCCCGCGGCATCCTCTACGACCCGCGTTGGCCCTGGCATGCGGCAGCGGCCTTGGGCGCACAGTTGACGGTGTCGCCGCAGTACATGCGTTGCGAGCCGCACGAAGCGCGCGGTCTGTTCAAGCTCGCCAGGCAAGGCTGACGTTCGGCGGAGGCGCCAGCGGCGTGGCTGCTGGCGCTCAGGCGTGATCGATGTCGATGCGCCAGGCCGGCGGCAGGGCATCGAGGATGTGCTGCAGCAGCGAGCGCACTTTCGGGGTCAGGTCGCGGCGGTCGCTGACGCACAGGAACAGGCGCATCGGCTCCGGTGAGGCCCGTGTATCGCCGCTGGCTTCATCCTGGAACAAGGCCTGCAATTCGCCGCGGGCCAGGTAGGGCGCGGCGACAAAGGCTGCCAGTCGGGTGATGCCGCCGCCGCGCGCCGCCATCGCTGCCAGTGCATCGATGTCGTCGCTGACCAATGCCGGTTGCACTTCGGCATCGAAGCGCAGGCCATCGCGGACGAAACCCCAACGCAGGTAGCGCCCATCCAGCGGGTAGCGGAACAACAGGCAGCGGTGTTCGCGCAGCTCATCGGGCGAGCGCGGCGTGCCGGCGATGGCCAGATAGGCCGGCGCGGCACAGAACACGAACGGCACCTGCGCGATGGGCCGTGCCACCAATCCCTCTTCCAACTGCGGTTCGATGCGGATGCTGACATCCACGTCCTCATGGGCGTGATCGATGCTGCGGTCGGCCAGCAGCAGCTCCATTTCCAGTCGTGGGTAGCGCTGTTGCAGGGCCGGCAGCAATGGCGCAAGCACATGCCGGCCGAACGCCGCGCTGCTGGCGATGCGCAGGCGGCCAGCAGGTATCGCGTCGGGATCGGTCACCGCTGCCTGGGCCCGTTGCAGGTCGCGCTCGATATGCCGCACCTGCGCCAGATACAGCGCGCCACGCTCGGTCAGGGCCAATTGGCGGGTGGTGCGGTTGAACAGGCGTACGCCCAGATGGGCTTCCAGACGGGCGATGTTCTGGCCCACCGCTGCCGCACTGATGCCCAGGGTGCGCGCGGCAGCGGCCAGGCTGCCGGCGTCGGCGGTGCGGATGAAACTGCGGATGGAGTGGAGAATGTTCATGCCGGTCGGCATTTTCCGGGAGGATTGCAAAGTAAATCTTTATAAAGCCCCAAGCCGACGCGATCTAGCCGTCCCCCGGCTCGCCGACTATCGTGCCCGGCCCGCAGCGCCTGATTGCTGCATGCATGGACCTCGCTGGATGCCAGACCCCCGTTCCGTCGCCGTTGCCCGCTGGAAATTGCATGCGCGCACCACGCCTGTTGTTTTCGCGTTCTTCATGGCCTCGATCATGGCCATGCTGATGTGCCTGGTGATCACCGCCGCCAATGCCGGCATCGATGGCCAGTTCCCGGCGCGGGTGCTGTCCGCCTATTGCCTGGCGATGCCGACCGCCTTCTGCTGCGTGCTGCTGGTGCGGCCCTTGGTGATGCGGCTGGTGGCGTTGACGGTGCATCCGCACTGAACAGGCCGACGGGCAAACCGTGTCAGCTGCAACTGTCTTTGCTGGGAATCGACTGGAACGGTTACTTTCCACGACCCCACTGATAAATGTTGTTGGCCATGCGTCCTGATTTCATCCTCACCCTTTCCTGCCCGGACCGCACCGGCATCGTCTATCGCGTGTCCGGCCTGCTGTTCGAGTCGGGTTGCAACATCCTCGATGCCCAGCAGTTTGGTGACGATGAAAGCGGCCGCTTCTTCCTGCGCGTGCATTTCGACATGAGCACCAGCGGGGATGAGCCGGTGGTGCGTGCCAGGCTGCAGGGCCTGGGCGAAGAGTTCGCGATGCAATGGGAACTGCACGACGCGCGTCGCCGCGCGCGCTTGCTGGTGCTGGTCAGCAAGCAGGGCCATTGCCTCAACGACCTGCTGTTCCGCACCCATAGCCGCCAGCTGAAGGTGGATATCGCTGCGGTGGCATCCAACCACAACGACTTTGCCGGGCTGGCCGGTTCCTACAATGTGCCGTTCCATCACCTGCCAGTGAGCACCGAGAACCGCGAGCAGCAGGAACAACAGATCATCGACCTGGTCGAGCGTGAACGCATCGATCTGGTGGTGCTGGCGCGTTACATGCAGATCCTGTCGCCGCGTCTATGCCAGGCGCTGTCGGGCCGCGCGATCAACATCCATCACAGCTTCCTGCCCAGCTTCAAGGGCGCACAGCCGTACCACCAGGCGCATGCGCGCGGGGTCAAGATCATCGGCGCGACCGCGCATTACGTGACCTCGGACCTGGACGAAGGCCCGATCATCGAGCAGGACGTGGCGCGGGTGGATCACGCGATGACGCCGCGTGACCTGGTGCAGCTGGGCAGTGACACCGAGTCGCAGGTGCTTGCGCGCGCGGTGCGCCGCCACGTCGAGCATCGCATCCTGCTCAATGGCCACCGCACGGTGGTGTTCCGCTGATCAGTCGAGCCGGATCCGCAGATCGGGCCTAGTCGATGTGGATCCCGCATTCGTTCAAGGCGATGCGGGTGGCGGCATCGTTGGCTGCCGACACCGGACGGGTCAGCTCCCACAGGAAGCGCACGGCAAAACCGCTGATCGCAGCATCCTGCGCACTCCACAACACGCAGTAGTCACGTGCCAGTCCGCAGACATGGACTTCGCGGATGCCGCGTTCGTGCAGCCAGCCAGCCAGTCCGGTAGGCGCGCGCGTGGCCTGTGGGCCGATGTTCTCGCGGAACGCGCTATACGAGTCCACGTCGCGCTGGGTGCCTTTGCGCAGGATCAGGTCGGCATGTTTCCAGTCCACGCGCGCATCCAGGCTGGCACCTGCGCTGCCCTGCACGCAGTGGTCCGGCCACAGCGTTTGTGGCTGGCCGTGCAGTTGGATGGAGTCGAAGGGTTTGTGCCCCGCGTGCTGGCTGGCGAACGAGGCATGATCGGCCGGATGCCAGTCCTGGGTCGCAACCACGGTCTGATATTCACGCGTATCCAGCAGCGCAGCGATGGCGGGCACGATGGCATCGCCGTGCTGGCAGGGCAGGGCACCGCCGGGCATGAAATCCGGTTGTAGATCGATAACCAGCAGCGCAACGTCTGTTCCGTACATCGACAACTTCCTGACGCGGGGGACACACAGTTTAAGGCAGTGCCGATCAATGCCACGTAGTGCCGAGCCACGCTCGGCAGGGGCGTTGCAAGCAATCCCAGTAGGAGCGGCGCAAGCCGCGAAGCAGGCAAGAGCCAAAGCACCCCTCCCCAACCCTCCCCTTTGCTACGCAAAAGGGAGGGCGCGAAGCGGTAGTGCCGAGCCACGCTCGGCAGGGGCGTTGCAAGCAATCCCAGTGGGAGCGGCGTAAGCCACGAAGCAGGCAAGAGCCAAGTCACCCCTCCCCAACTCTCCCCTTCGCTACGCGAAAGGGAGGGCGCGAAGCGGTAGTTCCGAGCCATGCTCGGCAGGGGCCTTACCGGCGATCCCCAACGGAGCCATCCCAGCTCAATGCGCCGACGAGCGCGAGAACAGGTTGATCACCAGCACCCCGGCGCAGATCAGGCCAATGCCGACGATGGCGGCCGCATCAAGCTTCTGTTTGAACACGAACAACCCGATCAAGGAGATCAGCACGATGCCGACACCGGACCAGATCGCATAGGCGATGCCGGTGGGTATCGTCCTCATCACCAGCGCCAGCAACCAGAAGCACACGCTGTAACCGGCCAGGGCACCAACGGTTGGCCATAGCCGGCTCATGCCATCAGACGCCTTGAGCAGGGAGGTGGCGAGCACTTCCAGGGCGATGGCGCAGGCCAGCAGGGCATAGGCGTTCATGACGGTGCTCGAATAGGGGGCCGCCAATTCTAGCGGCGCTGTTCTTACGTCACCGGTCTAGACTCGACCTGCCATGACGACCACGGTCTGCATGGCAGGCGCCAAGACAACAAGCACAGGTGGGTAAGTGGCCAGGCAGCGCGGGTGCTGCCGAGTCGGCATGCAGGGCGCACGCAGGGGGCGTGCCGGGCTTGCGTGTCGCCGGATATGGATCCCCGGAAGTTTGTGCAGCACAGATCGCGCCGGTACCCCAAGTGATGCCAGACTCCGATCCACGCCCCAACGCACACCCTAGATGACCTACTACACGCTGCTACAGATGTTTGGGTTGTTGGTCTTTGCCCATGTCGTGGCCGACTACCCCTTGCAGGGTGAGTTTCTGTCGCGGGCCAAGAACCGGCATGCGCCGGTGCCCGATGTGCCGTGGTACCAGGCACTGGCCGCGCATGGTGTGATCCATGGCGGCGCGGTGGGCTGGATCACCGGCAGCATCGTGCTTGCGGTGCTGGAAACCCTGACCCACATGCTGATAGATGACCTCAAGTGTGGCCATCGCATCAGCTACAACCTGGACCAGGCCCTGCACGTGGCATGCAAGGTGCTGTGGCTGGCGTTGTTGTTGCTGGTGCCGGATCTACCCTGATCAAGGCTGCGCGGCTTGCCCTGATGAGCGCAATCCAGATGCTGCGCCGCGGTTCGTCCGAGCTGCGGTGCGTGCCGTGATCCGACTGCTTTTGACACTGGTTGCAGCCAAACGGCCGCACACAAACCCGGTCGCAAGCTGAAAGCCAGTACCGATATGCCAGCGTGAACGCGGGACTTGGGCGAAAATAGCCGATCCACGCATCACAAGACCCCGCGCTGCATGCCATCCCTGCCCCAAAACACCCGCTACGCCGACTCCCTGCGCCTGTCCGTCGCCCCGATGATGGACTGGACCGACAGGCATTGCCGGGTATTTCACCGGCTGCTGGCGCCGGGTGCGCGGCTGTATACCGAGATGGTGCATGCCAACGCAGTGATCCATGGCGATCGCGAGCGGCTGATCGGCTTCAATCCGGTCGAGCAGCCGCTGGCCCTGCAGCTGGGTGGCAGCGATCCCGATGCGTTGGCCCAGGCCGCGCGTATCGCTGCCGATTGGGGCTATGACGAGGTCAACCTCAATTGCGGCTGCCCGTCGGACCGGGTCCAGGCCGGGCGTTTTGGTGCCTGCCTGATGCGCGAACCTGAATTGGTTGCTGAATGCGTGTCGGCGATGGTGGCGGCGGTGGATATCCCAATCACCGTGAAATGCCGCCTGGGCGTGGACGAGGACAAGGACTACGAGGTGTTCGCTGGTTTTGTGGACCGGCAGGTCCAGGCCGGCGCGGCGATGGTCGTAGTGCACGCCCGCAATGCCTGGCTCAAGGGCCTGTCGCCCAAGGAGAACCGTGAGATCCCGCCGCTGCGCTACGAATGGGCTTACCAGCTCAAGCGCGAGCGCCCGACGCTGCCATTGGTGATCAATGGCGGCATCGCCACGGTCGAGGCCGCGCAGCAGCACATGCAGCACCTGGACGGGGTAATGCTCGGCCGTGCCGCCTACCACGACCCTTATGTGCTGCATGCATTGGACTGTGCCCAGACCGGCCAGCCGCTGCGCGGGCGCGAGGAACTGCTGGTCGCGCTGCGTCCCTATGTGGAAGCGCAGCTGGCCGCCGGCCTGGCGCTGAAGCACATCACCCGCCACGTGCTCGGCCTGTTCCACGGGCAGCCGGGTGGGCGTGGCTTCCGCCAGGTGCTCAGCGAAGGCGCGCACCGACCCGGCGCTGAGTGGGCCTTGGTCGAGCAGGCGTTGCAGGTCACCCGCAGGCAGGCAGAGCGGGTCGCCTGAGCCGGTGGGTTGGGCGGGGAAGGGCTCTTTGTCCGGTCAGCTTGCTGAACAAGTGCGCAGGGCAGGGGGACGGGTTCAGATCGGATTCACCCCTAAAAATCAAGAATTTGGCTCAATTTCGTAAGGCTCGTGGAAAATCTTCCCGGGTCGTGGTTTACGAATTTTGAACGTTGCCTCGCCGTCCGCTAGGATCTGTCCCATGCATTCGCTTTCCCGTCGTCGTCTGCTGGTCACCCTGATTGCCACGTTGGTCGTGGCCGGTCCGGGCGTGGTCGTGGCGTCGGCGCAGCAGCCGCAGCAGTCCCGGGGCGACAGCGCCCGTGTCGCCAGCGCTGATGGCGGTGCACGCGTGGCCCGCCAGGGCAATGACCGTTCGTTGTCCGATGCCGTCCGGCGCGTGCAACGCGAGACCGGTGGGCGCATTCTTGGGGCCGAACGCGTGCCGTATGACGGCCGCGACATCAATCGTGTCAAATACATGGATGACCGTGGGCGCGTACGCTACATGGACGACCCTGCGCCTTCACGAGACCACCCGCGCGACCAGCGGGCGGAGCTGCCACCACGCGGCGATAACTCCTGAACAGCGATAGTGGTTGTGGTTTTTGAATACACACGCTGGCCGTAAGGTCGGCCCAAAGTACTAGGGAGAGTTCATGCGTATCCTTCTGGTTGAAGACGAAGCCCCGCTGCGGGAAACCCTTGCGGCCCGCCTCAAGCGCGAAGGTTTCGCCGTGGATGCCGCTCAGGATGGCGAAGAAGGCCTGTATATGGGCCGCGAAGTGCCGTTCGACGTGGGCATCATCGATCTGGGCCTGCCCAAGATGTCGGGCATGGAGCTGATCCGCGCGCTGCGTGACGAGGGCAAGAAATTCCCGGTGCTGATCCTGACCGCCCGTTCCAGCTGGCAGGACAAGGTCGAGGGCCTGAAGCAGGGCGCCGACGACTACCTGGTCAAGCCGTTCCATGTCGAAGAGCTGCTGGCTCGCGTCAACGCGCTGCTGCGCCGCGCCGCTGGCTGGTCCAAGCCGACCCTGGAATGTGGCCCGGTTGCACTGGATCTGGCCGCCCAGACCGTGAGCGTGGCCGGCAGCAATGTCGACCTGACCAGCTACGAGTACAAGGTGCTGGAGTACCTGATGATGCATGCCGGCGAGTTGGTCTCCAAGGCCGACCTGACCGAGCACATCTACCAGCAGGACTTCGACCGCGACTCCAACGTGCTGGAAGTGTTCATCGGCCGCCTGCGCAAGAAGCTCGATCCCGATGGCGAATTGAAGCCGATCGAAACCGTGCGTGGCCGCGGTTACCGTTTCGCGATTCCGCGCAACGAGGGCTGAGCCCCGCCAAGGGGTAGAGCGTGATGACGGGCCGTCAGTGGCTATTGAAGCGTTGGCGGCCCCGTTCGTTGCAGGCCCGCCAGCTGCTGGCTGCCTCGGTGGGCCTGGTGGCCTTCCTGGCCTTGGCCGGTTACGCGCTGGATGCGGCTTTCGGCCAGACCGCGCGTGACAACCTCAGCGAACGCCTGAAGAACTACGCCACCGCCTATGCCGGTGGCATCGATTTCACCCGTGATGGCTCGCTGTACATCCGCGAACAGCCACCGGATCCGCGCTTTGATTTCCCCGGCAGCGGCCTGTACCTGCAGGTCGTCATGCCTGGCCATGTAGCGAACTCGATGTCGGCCGAAGGCCCGATGCTGCCGGACGTCAGCGAACGCACGCTCAAGCCGCGCGAGGAAGTGTTCGAAGGCCCCTTGCCCATCACCCAGATCGACGGCACGCCCGGCGAGGTCTATCGCTATGGCATGGGTCTGGTATGGGGCGGCGACGGCGCGCCGGAATCCGAGTTTCCGTACACCATCTATGTGCTCGAGGATTCGCGCGCGCTGGGCATGCAGTTGCGCAGTTTCCGCGCGGCGGTGTGGTTCTGGCTGGGCGTTACCGGCCTGATCCTGCTGTTGCTGCAGACGCTGGTGCTGCAGTGGAGCCTGCGTCCACTCAAGCGCGTGATCAACGAACTGACCCGCGTGCAGCGCGGTGAACGCGAGCGCATGAGCGAGCTGCATCCGCGCGAGCTGGAGCCGCTGACCGAAAGCATCAACGCCTTCATCGAAAGCGAGCGCGAAAACCTCGAGCGCCAGCGCAACACCCTGGCCGATCTCGCGCATAGCCTGAAGACGCCATTGGCAGTGCTGCGTACCCAGTTGGAAAGCGGCACCAGCAATGAGGCTGACCTGCGCGAGGAAGTGGGCGTGCAGCTGCAGCGCATGAACAACCTGGTGTCCTACCAGCTGGCACGTGCGGCATCGTCTGGACACAAGCTGTTCTCGGCACCGGTGCCGATCGAGGCCACCGCCGAAGAGATCGTGCGTGGACTGGAGAAGGTCTACGCCGCCAAGGGTGTGTTCTGCGAGTTCGAGGTAACGCCGGGGGTCAACTTCTACGGCGAGCCGGGCGACCTGCAGGAGCTGCTGGGCAACCTGCTTGAGAACGCCTTCAAATGGGCCAACCGCCGCGTGTTGCTGACCGCAAAGCCGATCACTGCAGGCAACGGCAAGCGTGCCGGCCTGGTGCTGGCGGTGGATGACGATGGCCCGGGTATCGCCGAGGACAACATCGCCAAGGTGCTGCAGCGCGGTGTGCGTGGCGATGAGCGCGTGCAGGGCCACGGCATTGGTCTGTCGATCGTGCAGGACCTGATCAAGGCCTATCGCGGCGAGCTGCAGGTCAAGCGTTCCGAAGAACTGGGCGGCGCCCGGTTTGAAGTGACCTTGCCGCCTGGGATCTAGTTCCGGAAAGGCCTGGGTATTGCCGGCCGCGTGCTTGTTCTCCGTGCTGGGTGTGCGAGGGAGCTGAAGCCAAAGTCAAAAACCGACCCCTCCCCAACCCTCCCCTTGGCTGCGCCAAAGGGAGGGGGCGAAGCTTGCTCCCTCCCTTGCGCACGCAGTGCGCAGGGGAGGGCTGGGGAGGGGTTGGCTTTTGATCTTGCTCTTGTGCCCTACCGCAGCCCAGCTTCAACCGGCCCATAAAACCGCCGCAGGTGCGCCGCCACCGCCGGCATCGTCTGCACCAGCAGTTCCGGTGCGGAGAAGTGGTACTCGCTGACCACGGCGAAGAATTCCTCCGGCGCTTCCGCCGCATACGGATCAATCACGGTCTCAACGTCCGCATCCACCTGCGCGCAGAACGCGTCATAGGCCTGCTGGAAATCCCGCGCCCATTGCCGCTGCCAGTCGCGCGGCAGCGGCGGCGTGCCATCGATGGCGCCATCCAGTGCATCGATCTTGTGTGCCATCTCATGCACGGCCACGCAGAAGCCGGCCTGCGGATCGGCGATGTCAGCCTGCACATCAGCCCACGACAGGATCAGCGGACCGCTGCCCCAGGCCTCGCCGATCAGTTCGTCATCCCACTCATGCAATACCCCGGCCGCATCGGTATGACTCTGGCGCACGCGGAAGGCATCCGGGTACACCACCAGTTCCGACCAGCCATGCAAGCCCTCGCGGCCGAACTCGATCAGCGGCAGGCAACACAGGGCGGCCAGCACCATGCGCTGGCCATCGTCCAGCTCCAGCCCGGCAACCGGGGTGATGGTCTTGCGCTGCAGGAACAGTTCCACCAACGCCCGCAGCTTGCGCTCGCGCTCGGCGGACAAGCCGGACAGCCACAGGCATTGCTGGCAGGTCTGCTGCCAGAGCGTGTCATCAAGTGGAGGCGGTGTGCGCTGCCACCAGCGCAACAACGACTTGATCAGCGGAACATCCCGGGCAGCAGGCGATGCCAGCGCGGTGCACGCAGGCGCGGCAGCAGATCATCGTCGCTGCCACCACCGGCAGCACGCGGGGTAGCGGTTTTGGCCGGGGCCGGCGTTGCCGGCGGGGCGTTGGCGATGCCAACGGCGGCAGCCGGGGCGGCTACCCGCTCCACTTCGGCTGGCGCGTAGCTGCACGCACTTTGGCCAGCGCCGCCGAGCGCATCCGAAGCCTGCGCTGCAACCGGCGCCAGCAACAGGATCAGGCAATGAGCGAGGTGGCGCATCGTCAACATCCAAAGGCGGGCTAATTCCCGATTCTAGCCTGCTTTTTCTCCGGAAAAGGGGAGTGGCGCTGGGCGGCCTCCGGAGCTTGCCGCATAATTTCCCGGTCTGTTGTGAGGAAGCTGCTGTGGATGACCGCCAATTGCTGGCCAAGCTGGGGGCCGGAGCGTTGTCCGGCGATACGCTGGCGCGTGAGCTTGGGCTGACCCGGGCGGCCGTCTGGAAGCGTATTCAAGGGCTTCGCGCCGCTGGTGTGATGATCGAGGGCCGCGCCGGCGACGGTTATCGACTTGCCCAGCCGGTTGAATTGCTGGACCCGGCACAGATCCGCGCGGGCCTGTCGGCGGCGGTGCAGCCATTGCTGGCCGAGCTGGAAATAGCCTGGTCATTGAGCTCAACCAACACGGAATTGCTGCAGCGCAGCGCGCCTGAGCGCGGAACGGCGGTGCTGCTGGCCGAACGGCAGACCGGTGGTCGTGGCCGTCGCGGCCGCCATTGGGCCTCGCCGCTGGCTGCACATGTCTATCTGTCACTGTCGCGCGGCTTTGGTGGCGGCCTGTCGCGGATGGGCGGGCTGAGCCTGGCGGTTGGCGTGGCCGTGGTCGAAGCCCTGCACGGGCTGGGCTTCCGCAACGCCGGCTTGAAGTGGCCCAACGACGTGGTCGTGGACGGGCACAAGCTCGGCGGCCTGCTGGTGGAGGGCGGCGGCGAATTTGCCGGCCCGGCACGAGCGGTGATCGGGCTGGGTTTGAACGTGCGCATGCCGCAGGCCAGCGCCGCCGACATCACTCAACCGTGGACCGATCTGGATACGTTGGCCGGCCGTGAGGTGTCGCGTAATGCCGTGGTCGCGGCTTTGCTGGCGTCCCTGCTGCCCGCGCTGGAACAATTCGAGCAGGACGGCCTGGCCCCGTTCCTGCCGCGCTATGCGGGCATGGACGTGTTGCAGGGCCGCGCAGTGCGAGTGGAAGAAGCCGGCGTGCTGCACGATGGCGTGGCCTGCGGGCTGGCCGAGGACGGCGCATTGCGGGTGAATATTGATGGGCGGGAAACCTGTTTCCATGCCGGCGAAGTCAGCGTGAGGGCGGCATGAGCGATTGGTTGTTTGACCTGGGTAACTCGCGTTTCAAGTTCGCGCCATTGCAAGGCAATCGCGCTGGCAGCGTGCAGGCCTGGGCACATGGTGCCGAGGCGATGACCGCCAGCGCGCTGGAAGCACTGCCGCAAGGCGATACCGCCTGGGTAGCCAGCGTTGCCTCGGCAGCGCTGACGGAAGAAGTCATGCAGATCCTGCAGGCGCGCTTCACCACGGTGCAGGTGGCCAAGACCCTGCCGCAGTGTGCGGGCGTAACCGTGGCCTATGCACGCCCGGAGAAATTCGGCGTGGACCGTTTCCTCGGCTTGCTGGCGGTCGCACCAGCGCAGAATTCGGTGCTGGTGGTCGGCGTCGGCACCGCGCTTACCATCGACCTGATCGATGCGGATGGCCTGCATCGCGGCGGCCGCATCGGCGCTTCGCCAACGGTGATGCGCGAAGCCCTGCATGCGCGCGCCGTGCAGTTGCCCGCCAGCGGCGGCGACTACACCGAGTTCGCCAATGACACGGCTGATGCGTTGGCTTCCGGCTGTGATGGTGCCGCAGTGGCGCTGGTCGAACGCAGCCTGCGCCAGGCACAGCAGCTGCTCGGCAGCGAGCCGGTGCTGGTAGTACATGGTGGCGGCGCATCGCCGTTGTTGCCGTTGCTGCCCGGGGCCGACTACCGACCGGCGCTGGTGCTGGATGGTCTGGCGCGTTGGGCAGTTCACCACGGCGCGTGTGCCCGGTAGGATCACCGCATGCTGACCCGTCTCCTTATCGTCCTGCTGGCCATCCTCAATGTTGGTGTCGCGCTGTGGTGGATGGTGCCGCGCGCTGAGCCGGTCGCTGCCGTGCCGCCTGCCGAGCCTGGCGTCGCCAGTCTGGAAGTGCTTCCTTCGCCGGCGCCCGGGAATGTCGGTCCAGCAGCCCCGGCTGCTGCTGAAACCCCGGTTGCAGCGGCAGTGGATGCTGCACCGCTCAACGCGGCGCCTGCGGCGGTTGCCGCTACGGAGGCCAAGCCGACTGCGCTGCCGCCAGCCGCCACCGCAGTGCTCGAGACCAAGCCCGATCAGGCCAAGCCGGCCGAGATCAAGCCCGCCGAGGCCAGGCCGGCAACCGTCGTGCAATGTGCCAGCCTTGGTCCGTATGCCACGCAGGCGCAGGCGCAGGCGGCGTTGACCGCGCTGGGCGCTGATGCCGCCCGCCCGCGTCTGCGCGAGGTGCCCGGCAAGGCAGCCAGCAGCTACCGGGTGCTGATCGCCCCGGCGGCCTCACGCGAGGAAGCCCAGGCCACCGCCAAGCGCATCGTTGAGGCCGGTTTCAGCGATTACTTCGTTGTCGCCCAGGGCGAGGAAGCCAATGCCGTCGCCCTGGGTCAGTACCGCAACCGCGAAGGCGCCGAGCGCCGCCTGGCCAGCCTGATCGCTGCTGGCTTCCCGGCCAAACTGGCCACCAGCGGTACCGAAATCGCGCCCAGCTGGTGGGTGGACACCGCCACCGCCGGTGCCGCCACCCCGGCCAGCTTGAAGCAGCGTGCAGCTGCCCCCCAACAACAGTCGTTGGATTGCGCGCGTCTGCGGTAGAATGGCGCGCCCCGCCACGGCGGGGATCGGGAAGCACCGGTGTCGACCGGGCTTTCCCCAGGCTGCAGCGCTACCATCGCGCGACCGCAGCACGTAACACGCCTTGCCGCTTTAGCTCAGTTGGTAGAGCAACTGTCTTGTAAACAGTAGGTCATCCGTTCGATTCGGATAAGCGGCACCATCGCCTGATCCTATGGCGTCCAGGCAAGTCCAGAATTCATACTAAGCCCGCAAAAATGCGGGCTTTTTTGTGCGCTTTGGTCCGAGCTTGTCCACGTACATCCAGCGACGTTGGGGGTACAAGTGGGGGTACATTTCGGAAAATGGAGTTCAGCAAGGAGGATGTACCCCCAATGGGTGCTAAGCAATTGACAGATATGGCCGCGCGCAACGCGAAGGCAAAGGACAAGCCCTACAAGCTGGCGGCAGGGGCAGGCCTCTACCTGCACGTGATGCCCAACGGGGCTAGATACTGGCGGATGAAGTACCGCTGGGATGGCAAGGAGAAACTACTGGCGATTGGGGTGTACCCCGAGGTTTCGTTGAAGGAAGCTGGAGAAGCCCGGGATGAGGCTAGGGCGAAGCTTCGTGCGGGACGTGATCCCTCCGAGCACAAACAATTGAGCAAGCTCACGTCCAAGCTGTCAGTGGATACCCGTTTCCAGGCGATAGCCATGGAATGGCTAGAGTCCCGGGGGGACTTGGCGCAGTCAACGCGAGAGAAAGCAGCATGGATGCTTGAGACCTATGCCTTTCCTTGGTTGGGCAAGAGGCAGATCAACGAGATTGGCACTGCTGAGGTATTGGCGGTGCTGCGCAGATTAGAAGCTCAGGAAAAGATCGAGTCCACGCAACGTCTTCGCCAGATCTGTGGGCAGGTCTTTCGCTACGCCGTGGCCACCGGAAGGTTGGATCGTGACCCGACCAGTGCTCTTCGTGGTGCTTTGAAGACGGCGAAGAATAGGCACTACGCGTCAATCACCGATCCGGCGAAGGTTGGTGAGCTGATGCGGGCAATTGATGGGTACACGGGGCAGCTCGTCACGCAGTGTGCGCTCCGCTTTGCTCCCCTGGTCTTCACTCGTCCGGGGGAGCTGCGTAAGGCGGAATGGGAGGAATTCGATCTTGCTGCGAAGCAATGGAACATCCCTGGAGCGAAAATGAAGATGGGGGTAGCTCACGTTGTCCCGCTTTCCAAGCAGGCAGTTGCAGTACTTGAGGAACTGCGACCGGTCACGGGGAATGGACGCTACGTGTTTCCGTCCGTTCGGAGTTCAAGGGATCCAATGAGCGAGAACACCGTCAATGCAGCTCTTCGTCGCCTGGGCTACGGGACTGACGATATGACCGGGCATGGCTTCCGAAGCATGGCGTCCACTTTGCTTCATGAGATGGGATGGACATCAGATGCGATCGAAAGACAGCTTGCTCACTCTGAAAGAAATCCCATCAAGGCTGCCTACAATCGAGCGGAGCACTTGCCTGAGCGCAGGAAGATGATGCAAGCGTGGGCAGACTACTTGGATAAGCTGAAGGGGAAAGGTCAGCCGCACCTAAAGTTGGTGGGCTGACTCTCCGCTTTTATGTCTTAGATTGCCCTGCGCGGCTGCTGTCGCGCAGGGCGCTATTGACCCATTGCGGAGGCTCGAGACTCCCATCTGGAAGCGTTCCGTCTCTGGTCGCTCAGTCCGGCTATACGTTCCTCTCATAGCTTTTCATGGCTGACCCCGTATTCGTACTTAGAATCGAACTTAATTCTTGCTCTCAGCTGCGGCCTGTCGGATCAGGTAGTGCTTGAGCACCCACCCTTCTACCTCTCGATCCTCTAGGTGGTTTCTGTACCGGACTTTGAGCCAACGACCTTCCTTGCCAGTAGCCGTTACGATCTGGTTCGGATGGGCAATATCCAGAAGGGCTCCTCCCGTGATCGCCGACCTGACACGAGCCGGACGAAGCCCAACCACGTAAAGATCCTCTCGAACGGGCGCATGCGCAGCCACGTCATCCAGGGCCTTGTGGCCGGAAGCGGACATTGCGCTAGTGGTCGATTTCCTACCACCAGAAAGATGACGTTGCGGATGAATCCTCACGAATCTAGATCCGCATATTTAGTCCCATCGGATACAACGTGGAAGTCTTGATCAGTTGCCTTTCGATTATATTGGCTGAGGCCTCAGGGATCCCATAAGCCGAGATGTCGTGCACACATATCACGTTCTGGCCCTGCATCGCCCGCATAGCCTCGTGAAAACGGCGGTTCGAGTTCTTTTCCAGAGCATCTTCAACGTGCTCCATGTATCTCTGCTGCCACGAGCGCCGGGATCGGCCGACATAGCTCATGCCTTTGATCGTCTCGTAGCCGATACGGCTTTTGGTGAAAACAAACGCCTTTAATTGCTCTTCTGCAGTTCCACTTTCTTGAATTCTATCAAGCTCTTCTTGAGTGAAAAGCGGCCGTTTGTAAGTATGCCGATAGACGATGTGATCACCGGTAGGTGTGTACTCCGTCGAGCAGTAAAGCAGGGGCACGTACACCAGTGTGCTGCCTCCGAACAAGCGATGTTTGCTTTCAGCGAAAAAACTGACCCCGCTCATCTGGCCGGGCTCCAGCATCAAAGTGAAAATCGAAGACCCGGTGTCCACGTCGTGATGGCCGACAAGCCGGATACCCGTGTGCGGGACACCTGTGGTCGCTGAATCACGAAGTTCGCCCTTGAGGACATTCACACCTTGGTACCGCATGACCGCGTCCATGGCGACATCCACGTCGAAATGGGGGCCGAAGAAGAGCCGCAGAACATTAGGATTTAGAAAGCTCGACATGTGCGAGTGAGAAGGTTACTGAGGTGAATCAAGTATGCCTGTTGCGAAATGGTATCTGTAGCATGCCTTGACGCAAAAAATTGCCTCCGAACAGAGGCAGTCCGAAGTGCTCAATTAACGTCCCAATCATGCGACCTCACATGGATCGGAATCGGTTCGAAGCGGATCCCGCCTCAGCGAACCATGGAGGCGGGAGTCTATTCGGAGTGCGGCGGATGACTCCTTGTCATATGTGCACCAAAAGCCTTCTGTGTCGATTCCGAAATTTCCAGTAGTGCTGGCAGCCAGTCCCTGTACTGATCGAACGCTTCCTTGAAATTTGCCCTGTTCTCTTCTGCCTCGATTCCGTAGATGTTGTAGAACGCAATGGTGCCTACTGGAACACCCTTAGGAGCTCGGCCGGCTTTGCGCATGTTCTCTTCGTGGAGCACGGCACGCAGCGACTCTTTGTGATCAGTCCGCAGGTAGTTCGCCAGGTTCGAGATCTCCTGGTAGACCTTACCTGCGTAATCGAATGCTTCGGCTGTCGTGGGAATCTCGCCTTTGTGGAGCGCCCCGTTCCGAGCAGCAGCCAGTTTCTTGTCGAACTCGTACGGCTTTCCGGTCGCAGCAAGATAGAGAAACAAGAAAGCGCCGAATTGCCGCTCAGACTGCGAGGCCACCTCCTTCCACGAAGCCTCGAAGTTGCCCGGATCAACACGGCTGGACCGGGCGAAGACACGGATCGCAAGCTCGAAAAGTCGCTCGCGCGACGCAGCCAGGCATGCGACAGCTTGAAGCGTCTGATCATGGATCAGTGCGTCTGCAGCAGCGGTCAGCAGCGTTTCGAACTTTGGGTTCTGGACGATGGAGAATGCTTCGTGGCCATGCGGGCATGTGGCCTCGACCGTGTGTCCATCGTAGTAGTCGCCTACGAACAGGTACGGTTGGACGCCGCCTGACTTGGTGCACTCAACGCACTGCAATAACGATTTCATCCAGGAACCTACCTCGTAGCAGAACTTATCGACACTAATTTAGGTGATCGAATCGCGTGAGCGTGCTTAGTCCAGTACACCGGCGCGGCCAATCTCGATCAGCTCGTCCGCTTCAGCTCGGTCGGCATGATGATGCCATACCATTGCTTGGGCTTCCCCCGAGAGTCTGCTTCTGGCCGAAAGCCGCCGTTCGTTAGTCCTCCAGACACGGATCGAATGTCCCGGTGATGAGGCAGACCCCTATCTGAAAGAATTTCAGACCCTTAGTACTACGTTGAAGCAGGATCCTCCTGCTTTGCGTTTGCGCCGCGCATCGGCGTATCGCTTCGAGTACTAGGCATGAAAGATAAATCTGAGTTCCTCTATTGCGTCTTTGTTGTGGCTGCGGCCATCTTGTCGGCCGTAGCCCGATGTTCATTCACCCGTCCCGACCAGTTCGGCCGCGATTCCTACGACTAAACCAACAATCCAGATAGACCCACAAGGCCCGGCACTGTCCGGGCCTTGTGCGTTATGCCGTCCATCAAAGGAGATCGAGATGCATCACGTTGAAACCATGGCTTATGCCGGCCAAGTTCCTTGGCATGGTATCGGAAGCCAGTTGGCCCCAGGCCAGTCCATCGAAGTATGGCGCGAGCGCGCCGGCATGAACTGGTCCTTGGAGGAGGCCGTGGTGCGATTCGCCGCCGAGGCTGAAGATCAGTATCCCGTTCGGGCATTCCCCGGGCAGAAGGTGCTTTATCGTTCTGACACCAAGCGACCGCTGGCCGTGGTGTCCAAGCGCTATCAAGTAGTCCAGCCGCGGGAGATCCTTGAGTTCTACCGCGACCTGACGCGGTACAGCGGCTTTGAGCTGGAGACGGCAGGGGTGCTTCGTGGAGGGCGGAAGTTCTGGGCATTGGCCCGTACTGGACAGGGTGTGGCCTTGAACGGCCAGGATCAGGTCAACGGCTATCTTCTTCTGGCTACGGCCTGTGACGGAACGCTGGCTACCACCGCCCAGTTCACCTCAGTTCGTGTGGTTTGCAACAACACCCTGCAGATCGCTGTCGGGGATCGAACCGGAGCCATCAAGGTCCCGCATCGCAGTGCCTTCGATGCGGACAGAGTCAAAAGCCAGTTGGGTATTGCTGTTGAGGGCTGGCATGCCTTTGTGGAGCGGATGCGGATCCTCTGTGAGACACCTGTGAACCCTGACGCAGTCGATGGGGTGCTGCGCAATTTGCTCACGTATCCTGCTGGTCAGAATGGGAAGGCGGCAGTCGTGAATGAGCAGGCTGTAGCCAAGGTGCGGGCGCTGTACGACGGGCAGGGGAGAGGAGCTAGCTTGAAGACCAGCAAGGGCACCGCCTTCGGTCTCCTCAACAGTATCACCGAGTTCGTGGACCACCATCGCCGGGCGCAGAGTACGGAGAACCGCTTGGATGCAGCCTGGTTCGGCCCAGGTGCCTTGCTAAAACAGAAGGCGTGGAAGGAACTGTTAGGGGAAGGCGCATGAGCACATCGCCGCAGAAGCAACGCCTGAAAGAGCTGCCTGGAAGTTTGAACGAACGTGACAGCTCCGTCCTCTCCCAAGCATTGGAGATTCTTGAGAGCAGAGCAATGGTCAGTGGCCTTCTGTTGGGAGATCCGGAGGTTGCCGGAAGGTTCTTCCGTCTCCGTCTCGGCAGTGAAATCCGCGAGCACTTTGAGGTGGCGTTCCTCGATGCCCGCAACCGCCTGATCGCCGTAGAAAGGCTGTTCTCAGGCTCCATAGACGGGGCTGAGATCCATCCGCGGATAGTCGTCCAACGTGCCTTGGCACTGAATGCGGCAGCGGTCCTGCTAGCTCACAACCACCCCAGCGGACATTGCGAGCCGTCAGCAGCGGATCGAGCCATCACCAAGCGGTTGAAGGAAGTATTGGCGATGGTGGAGGTGAGGGTCATCGACCACCTTGTGGTGTCTGCAAGCCAAGGGACCTCGATGGCTCAACTCGGGCAGATCTAAGGCCCGGATACCTAGGAGAACAGCATGAAGGAAACGGAGACGGCCTGGTCATCGACCAGGGCGGCAATGGCTCGTGCCAAAGCGGCTGATTTAGACCGGCAGGCCCGGGAGGTAGAGCGCTCAGCTACCGACGGAAACTGGCGCATGAAGGCGCGGGCTAGAGAGGCCGCCACCGGGCTTAGATTGCGAGCTGGAGCGTATCTAGTCGAAGCGCTCCGATGGGAGCAACGGGACTAGTAACTCGCGCTTACGGCTTGGTGACCAAGCCGGGTGCAAGCGCGTGTAGCTTTTCGATCAAGTCAGGATGCTGCTGTAGTAGTTGCAAAAGTTGAACAGCAGAGGCTTGCTTCTCCGGAGCGATGTTGGAAAACAACAAGATCGTTTGCGCCATTTCCTGGTTGTCAGCCAGCAAATATGCAGGTGGAACCTCAAGCACCTGGGCCAAGGTATCTAGGCTATCGAAGCCAACAGCCGTGACTTGGTGTTCGTAGCGATTGATTCGGGAAGAACCCTTTTCCTTTCCTAGTCCCATGCGATCTCCCAAGGCGCGCTGGCTCAGCCCGCGCATTTGGCGGGCCTGCACAAGTCGTGCGGCAAATAGAGAGCGGAGGGCCTCGGACACGCTGAAATCAATGCGATCGGATGGGCACCCATCATGACGAAGCCTCTATCAGTGTGGCAGACTCTATTTCACAGATAGAGGCCTAAGGAGTCAAGCGGGAAGCGGCTGCTAAAGCCAATGGCATGCAGTCACTTATGGAGAAACTGATGTCCGGAGAAAACCACTATGAAGTCCTCGGGGTACGCCCCGAGGCACCGCTCTGGGAAATAGAACTGGCCTACAAGGGCCGGCGGAGCCAGTACCACCCTGACCGCTACGCCGCGGGGGACGAGGCGTCCGTGGCATGGGCGACCGCCAAGATGCAGGCCATTAACAAGGCCTATGCGGTCCTCAAAGATCCGGACCAACGCGAGCGCTTCGACCGTACCCAAGCGGCGGCGAAGCCACCTAATCCAGGTCCCTGGACGGAGCGGGCCAGGGCTCCAGAGCCTCCGCCGCTTCGCTCACTCCGAGAAGCACTGGAAGGGCTCGAGTTCAGTAACGAGCCCTTCGAGCGTGTGTTCGTGGCTCCTAACATCCCAAGGAAAAAGCTGCAAGGGGCGCTGGACAGCTACGGGGAGAGGCTGCGTGCCCAAGACGTTGTCGTGCTCATCGACGACACCGTGTTCGGTGGTGCCAGGGAGGGCGTGCTGATCACCGAAACCCAGATTCGGTGCAAGGCCAAGTTCGAGCAGGCTGAGATCCGGTTACTGGGTTGTCTGACGGAGATTACCGCCCACGGTGCGCACATCCGGATCCATGGCGAGCCCTTCATCAGCTTGAGCATTCCCAACCCGGATGACCTGCGACGACTGTTCAGAGCCGTCAGCCACTACTTGCAAGAAACCAACTGATCTCAACCAACAGGGGAATGACATGAAGTACCTGATAGGCCTATACGGCGTGACCGTGCTGATCGCGGCCATATGTTTCGATATCTGGGGGCGCTATGCCTACAAGGGGTTCTTCTACAACCTCGGGCAGGGCCTGGTCTGGCCCGTAGTGGTCTTCCCGTCATTCGGAAAGCTGATCGGCGGTGTGGTCTGGATCGTGGTGATCTTCGCCCTGCTTGTCCTGGTGAAGAGGCGATAGACATGACTCTTCGGAAACGAGCACTTCTCCCAATGGTGATCGTCGTGCTGGCACTCAGTGCCTGCAGCAGCGAGCTGGACAAGTTGCGTGGTCAATTCGTCGATAACTGTGTGGCCGGTGGAGCACCGAAATCCAGCTGTAAATGTGCCTTTGACAAGTTGCAGGAACACTACGGGGAACAGGGGTTGCTGGCTATCGAGAAGCAGAGCACCCCGCCACCTGATCTTTCCGATCGGCTCTTTGTAGCAGCGGGTCAGTGTCGAAACCGCTGACGCATCCTGGCGCCATGTTCAAGAAATAGCGTGCCGACAAGGACGCTGGTTAACCCTGGCGGCCGAACGTTGGCCGTTCAACCATCGATACAAGGAATTCCATGAAAAGTATCAACTACGTTGCAGCCATGCTGGCTGCGCTTCTTCTTGGTGGCTGCAGCAAGCCAGTCCTGGACTGGCGCAATGCAGAACTGAGTAACGGCAAGATCTATGAATCCGGCTCCAATGAACCCTTCGACGGACGGGTGACCGGTGTACCGCACAAGCAGCTCGAACCGCTCTTGGGCTCTCTGAGGACCATCCTTCAGAACCTGAACACCAATCAGACCACCAGCATGACCGCATTGCTGGGCAACTTGAACTATGTCTGCGATGTGGAGGTGGAAGAAGGATTGGTAGGTGGCCAGTACATTTGCCGCTATCCGCAGTCACAGGTGGTCGCCTACGAAGGCAAGCGGACCGACGGTGGTCTGGATGGGGAGACAGTATTCCATACGAAGACGGGCAGTCCTGGCGTCATCCTGACGATGCAGAACGGTCGCGTGGAAGGGCCCATCAAGATCTACTTCGCCGAAAAGCCGGGACAGCTCTCTTACCAGGCTACGGCTGTGAACAGCGGTCTGGAAGGAGAGGCGGTCAGCTACTACCTCAACGGCCAGGTCAAGGTAAAGGCCAACTTCAAAGGTAGCGTGCCTGTAGGGCTGTGGGAGGCCTACTGGGAAGAGAACGGAGCAATCTCAGAGCGAGGCCTGTACGAAGGCGGAAAGCTAGTCTCGCAGACCCACTATCTGCAAGACGGCACGGAATACCTGACGGAGCCGGAAATGTGGGCGCTCCATCGCTCGATCTCGGGAAGTGATGATTTCGCTCTGACGCCCAAGCAGGAAGTTCTGCTTACAGAGGCGGAGAAACGCTACAACGCGGTGCGGCTGCTGACGCCGGCCCAGCGCGAGGCGAGGTATCAGGCGGAGCAGGAGAGCATTCGGGCTGACAAGATCGCTCGCGGTCTGGATCCGGACTGTTGGGTCTGTGACGGATCAGACAAGAGGAACTGATGCGGTAGTGAAGGAAGATAGCGGGCGTGCACAAGCACGCCCGCTCCATGCGCGTGGTTAGTTTTTTCCAAAACGACTCCAGGAGAGGGTATGAAGAAGGTAGGTATGTTGGTGGGAGCCATGTTGGCTGTACTGGCGCTTGTAGGTTGCAAGAAGGAAGCGGCTCTCACCCAGGCCGGTGACATCAACCTAGCCGGATGCGAAGTGCCGGCAGGTTTGACGGCTGCACAGGCGGAGGCGATCAGCTGCGCACCAGCGCTGGCAGAGCCTCATATCGCAGCAGAGCCCTCAGTAGCTGCGTCGGATGAGAGCATTATCAATGAAGCACTGGCTCGGCAGGCTTTCATCTTCGATCAGGCGGATGAGAACGTTGAAGCGAGGAAGTTCGCTGAAGGTGACCTCAATGGCGACGGTGTCAGCGATAAGGCCGTGTTGTTCGTACTGGAGGCGACCAATGGTGGTAACGCCTACGCAACGCATCTGGCTGTCTTTGTAAGAGAGGCTGGCGCACTGGCATATGCCGACTCACTGCCGGTGTCTGGGTACGGTGAGGGCGTTCAGGGTTTCACGGTCAAAGAAGGAACGGTTGCGATCAAGACCCTGGTACAGGGACCTGAGGATGCCATCTGCTGTCCTTCAGTGGAGAAGAATGTGAGCTACGTTCTTCAAAACGGGAAGTTGATTGAGGCTAAGCCTATCAGTGCAGCCTACTGATTCAACTGATGCTCGGAGCGTGATGAGTAGTTTCTTACTCCTAGGTGCATAAGGTATGAGAGAAGCCGGCCACTAGTACTTACACAACCCTCAGCCAACGACATGCACTAGATGCAATGGAAGGGAGGGGGGAATGCAGAGCGCGCACTTACCGTTTCTCCAAACTCATCAGGCTAAGTAGCTTTCTAGCCACCCCATAGAGGCAAGTGACAAACGTCACTGGCCTTTCTTCGTTCCAGACAATGAGGGTCACCGTGTCAACATTTCATCTAGAGGTAAAGACTGGCGCCAAGGGCAGAGCCGTAGGGCATAGCGCCTATATCTGTCGCGAAGGAAGGTATCGGTCACGGGAGGACTTGATCGACGTTGGGTTCGGGAACCTACCTTCTTGGGCTGAGGGAAGTGCTCGAGCGTTCTGGGCCGCAGCGGATGCACACGAGCGCATGAATGGTGTCGCGTACAGGGAGTTCATCGTTGCGCTTCCAAACGAGCTCGTCGGCATCCGGTCGAGAGAGCTGGTGCAGGATCTCATTCACTTCCTGGCGGGAACGAAGACCTACGAGTACGCGGTGCATGTACCCGAGGCGTCCCTCGAAGGAGGAATGAATATGCACCTGCATCTGATGGTGTCAGATCGCATGCCGGATGGGTTCCAACGATCCGCCCGGCAGATGTTCCGGAGGTACAACTCCTATAGGCCTGAAACAGGCGGATGCAGGAAGGATGCGTGCGGCAGAACGAGCGTGCAGGTAAGTGAAAGCTTGATTGAAATTCGCCAAATGGTTGCGAGCATCATTAACGAACACTTGCAGCGCAATGGCATCACGGAGCGTGTTGATCACCGGACATTGAAGGAACAGGGTGTTGGACGCAGGGCGGAGCGTCATCTGGGGGCGTTCCGTATCCGGGGCATGTCGGAGAACGAGCGGTCGGCCTACGTGGATGCCCGCCAAGCCATGCGGGGGCAAAGGGTGCTTTAAGGATGGTGGGGCAGGGAGCCCAGAAAACCGTGCGACTTTGCCCCAACTGGGGCATTGTCGCATCGTGTGCATGTGCTTCCGGTCTGAAAAGGCCGGGGCCGCTTCCTTCTGGTAGTCACCAGGACAGAGAAAGGCCGCTCCTCTCGGAGCGGCCTTTCTTGTGCGGGACGGCTGGGGTCAAAGCGCCCCGGGACGATCAAAGAAGGCGGGGTTGAGCTCAATGACGAGCTTGCCACGTCCGTAACGGCGTTCAGGTACTACGCGGATGACATCCTCCTCCTCCAGTAGGTCCAGTGCGGCAACAAAGCGTGCCTGATGGCGAACAGGGCCGTCCTTGCGAACGTCATTGCGGTAGACCCAGGTGCGACCGCGGGTCCAGTACTTCCTGCGCATGCACCCTATCAAGGCCCGGGCGTCCTTCTCGTCTTCTGGAAGGTCGTTGTGGTCGCCGAACTTATCGAGGAACTCATCGTGATAGAAGCGTGTGACGTTGATGGCACGCTGCAGCGTCGCACGCTCGATAACCTCACCTTCGATACCCTCAAAGTGGTGGAAGATGCCGGCGATACGGCTGGCGATCTCCATGGTCTTGGAGGCCGCATCACGGATGCTGTGGTAGGCGCGGCCCTCTGCGAGCTGCGGTTCGATGATGTCGTAGACCTCCTTCCACAGTGCCTTGGCATCGGTCGAGAAGCGCAGCACCTTCTTGCTGTAGTTGCCATCGGCATGGCGGTGGTCGCGAGCTTCTAAGAGCGCGGTCATGCGCTTGTGGAAGGCCAGCACGTTAGCGCCGTGCGCCGGCTCCTCGTCGGTCAGCTCCTTGGCAGCACGGTAACCCTGGGTTGACTCGGGATGGCAGAACACGAAGCGAGCAAGAAACCCGGATGCCCGTGCCGTACTGTTCTTCATCTTCAGAAAATCCTGAAACAGATCCTCCTGGATCATGAAGCTGAGCGTCAAGCGCGGATCCGTGACCTGGACTACCTCGTCAGCGCGGTCCAGCATGAGCAGCGAAGGAGCATCCCACAACTTGTTCAGGGTTGCAGAGTTGCGGAACGCGCCGCTCTTCAGGAGCGTTGCTCCCTCATCGCTAAGCATGGCGATGGACTTGCCATCGCCCTGCACCGCATTGATCAAGCCCCGCTCGGTGGCGTCCTGCACAATGATGCGAGTGCATTCAGGCTTCACGGGTTCGGCTGCCTTGTGCACGGCAAAGCGCTGGCGCAACTCGGTGGTGTCACCATCCTTTGCGATGGTGCTCGTAATCAAGCGATTGATCGCCTTGCTCTCGATCTCCCAGAAGCCGTGATCGACTTCGTACTGCTCCATCGCGGCCTTGTACACATTGGCGTAAGACAATTCATAGTCGTAGATCGGCTTCATAACCAGCTTGTCCGTGGCCGTCTTGCGCTCGCCGGATTCCGCGACAGTCGCCAGATAAAGCGCACAGGGCGTTGTTGCCCCATAAGGCAGCATGACATCGACGTCGGACTGGCATGCGATCGACATGCCAGTCAGGAACGATGTGGCAACCAGGGAATCCGGCGCCTGGATGGTCTCCATGGTTTCCTCAATGGCCAGTGCAACCGGCTTGTAAAACTCGTTCACCGGGAACGCGAAGGTGGGGATGCGCTTGTTCATTAGAGTGCCTTGTCGGTGCTGGAGGTATGGGTGGCGGCCTGCGCTGCCATGAGTTCCTTGAAACGGGCGGGGTGCAGCTTCAGGCCCTGGGTCTCCAGCACCTCCAAGATTGCCTTCTGGCTCACCTGCTTGTTCAGCAGCTCCACGATGGTTGGGTACAGCAATGCAAACAGCTGGGCTTTCTGATGCTGCTGCTTGGGCTGCAGCGCCTTGAGTGCATCCGTGCAGCGGCTGGCCTGGTCCAGCAGGCGGTCGTCGGCATGCATGACGGTAATGTTGTCGGAATTCATCTGTCTTCCCCTTACCGTGCCGGCTGCGCGGCAGCGCAGGCCAAGACATAAGCCATCACTTCCGAGCGCCACCACGCGGTAGGCGAACGGTCGGAGGCGCCGAGCTTGAAAGGCTTCGGAGCGCGGGCGTCGTACGCCGGCAGGCGCGCATTGAGGCGGGCATACCAGGTGCTCTTGGACAGGCCGACGATCGACAGCACCTCGGGCAGGCGGATTGCCTGGTCCAGCACAGGGCTGCGTTGGAACGTCTGGAGGATGGCCTCCAGACGTTCGATGGTTTCGCTGCTGATAGGCAGCGTGTTGGCGCTGGCTGCGGCGAGGTTGGCTTCCTTAGTACGGGAAGCGGCGGGGCAGCTGCTAGTAGCAGTTGTAGCGTTGTGCAACACGGGTTTCTCCTTGGTTGACCGCGGTGTTTTGCGGGGTGCAGGGAGAATGACCTTTAGTGCCAATTTCGAGAATTTACCCGCCGGCGGGGTTCTTTACTTGATTCTTACTATCTGATAGGCCGTATGTTTTGGTCCGCTCATGTAGCTCTTTGAATGCCTTCCTGAACCCGGAACTCTCTCGAATGCCTTGCTTCTTCTTTGTCAGCGCCATGAGCATGTTGTGCATGCGTTCGCTCACGGATGTAGCGGCGGCGCTGCCTTTATTGTTCCAGCTCTTGTAAGCAGCAACTGCTTCGGAGTACTTAGGATCGAGCGCGATCAGATCCGCGATGACGGCGCATAACTCATCGGCAATACTGATATTTCTGGAGACTTTGTAGGAATTGACTACTTCCACTGCTATGGCGACGATTGCATCTCTAGGAGCAGTGTCTATTCCCTTTTTGCCTCTTGCCCGCTGTGCTTCTGCCTCGGTGATTGGCGAGTAAGTCGTACCGAGGTAGAAGTTTCCCTCTAGAAGCGCGTGTAGTGCCCGAGCTTCATCCGAAGCGTTGTAGGCATTCCTTGCTTCAATCCAGAAGGCGATGGCAATCTCAAGCGCATCGTCCACATCGATGGTGGCTTTGGGCTTGAGCGTGTCGCGCTGTAGTTGAAGGTGCTGCAACTTCGAGTACGCGACTTGTCTGTAGTATGCCCCTTCTCCTTCGATACGGGAGAGCTGAACGCCCGCCCATGCCTCAGCGATCTGGTTATCGAGGTCGGCGAACGCTTTAGAGTTCTTGAGGATCTTCCGGACCTTCCAGTTTGCATAGTCGGTAGCGTTGCCGTGCTTCGTTAGATGCTTGCATGCTCTTTCCCATAGCTCTGAGAAAGGGCAAGGATCGAATTTTCTGTTCTCATGCGCGCTTCGGATTCTGGCGAGTAAGCGCTCGAACAACAGGGCGGTCGTGGGCAGTCTTTCGCCGCTGTCATAGGTTCCAGTTGGATGACGGTTGCATGGCCTCGGTGATGTTGGAACCAGGGGTTGGTCCGAGGGGTACATTCGCCAAGCGACCGAAGTCTTGGGGGAAAGGGTGCTCACTAGATTTTCGATAGGCATAGACTCTTCCTTGAATGAATTGCTGCTTTGCATTGTTAATTGCAGTTGACACGTTAATGCGAGCTTCTCGCTGACTCAGAATCTAATGTAGCGAGAAAGCCGATTTTTAAAGTTCATCATTTTGGGGGATTGACGTTGCGCTGGTTCTTGCTCTAGCCATCGGCGGCTTTTGCGTCCCCTTGTTGTGCCCCGAAATTTCGCTGTACTGACTTCAAATTGAGCACGCCGGAAAGTTTGCGAAAGCCGGAAGCGAGCGTGTGCAAATTTTTGGTGCAGACGAAATTCTAAATCGCTTTAGTTTGAAGGCGCCCGACAGAACGAAGACAGCAGTAGGGGCTCAGGGAAAGAATGGAAAGTGCACTCGATTGAAGTCCCTCTAGGACTCAACGACGCAGCCCGCGTATCACTTTCGCCAGCGTCTTGACTCCCTCTTCGAGTTCGGGAGGGGCGTGGGCAGCGAAGCCCATCAGAAAGCCCGACGTAGGGGCGTCCGATGCGGATAACGTGGTTAGGCCGAGCAGATCGATGCCGGCGCCATGTGCGGCGTCCACGGCGTCGGCTTCGGGCAGGTCGCCGACGAAGACGCAGGGCATCTGCATGCCGCCTGCCGGCACGCGGGGCTCCATGAATTCGGACAGGTGTTGTCGGACCAGCTCTGCGAGCACGTCCCTTCGTTCTGCATACACCGCGCGCATGCTACGCACATGGGCTCCGAAGTGGCCGCCTTCGATGAAGCGCGCGAGCGTGAGTTGGGGGATGGGGGCGCTGTGGCCATCAAGCAGGGTGCGTGCGGCGGTCATTGGCGCGATCAATGGAGGTGGAAGCACCATGTAGCCGATGCGAAGACCGGGGAACAGTGATTTGGTGAAGGTGCCGATGTAGATGGTGCGCTCGTATGGATCGAGCCCTTGTACGCAGGCAGTCGGTTTGCCTGCGTAATGAAACTCGCTGTCGTAGTCGTCCTCAATAATCCAGCTGTCGTGCGCCCTGGCCCACTCGATGATGGCCAGGCGCCGGTCCAGCGGCAGCGTTGCGCCGGTAGGGAACTGGTGCGAGGGTGTTAGGAACACAGCGCGTGCAGCGCCGCCGGGCTGCAGGCTGGCCTCAAGCAGGCGGTCGACTTGCAGTCCATGCGCGTCGACCGGAACAGGCACGCAATGCAACCCAGCAGCTTCGAAAGCTTTGCGTGCACCGTGGTAGCCGGGGTCCTCGATGAAAATCCGCTCTCCTGCATCGAGCAACAGAGTCGCGCACAGCGTCAGTGCCTGCTGGGAGCTGGTCAGTATCAACACGCGATCGGGTGTGGCACGCGCGCCGCGTTCCAGGTTGACGTAGTCAGCAATGGCCTGTCGCAGTGGCGCCATGCCCTGCGCGGGGCTGTGCAGCAATGCCCGGGTGCCGTACTCCTTCAGGACCTGCCGTTCCAGCCGTTTCCAGATCTGCAGGGGAAAGCTGCGCGTCTCCGGCACACCGGGAGCGAATGCGCGCGGCGCGAGGAAGTCGCGCACGCCGCCGCGCTGGACGAGTGCGCTGCCGCGCTGGCTCAGGCGCGGCGCCGTACGGACGGGCGGGGTATGCCGTGCCTTACTGCGTCCGGGCCGGCGTTGCGTGTGTTCGGAAACGAAGCTGCCGCTGCCCACGAGGCGTTCAATGAAGCCCTCGGCATGCAACTGGCCGTAGGCGGTCTCGATGGTGTCACGTGAGACGCCCAGCGATTTCGCCAGCGCACGCGACGCGGGCAGGGGCCGGCCGACATCGAGCATGCCATCGAGGATGAGCTGGCGTATCGCGCGTTGCACCCGGAGATGCAGCGGCAAGGCGCTTTGCGCAGGGTCGCCGATCGCGGCCTTCACCGATTCAAGTTGGGCATGTTTGAACAAATGGTCTGCTCTATAGGGTGAAAGTGGCGGGGGAAATCGGGCCATTGTCCGCCTATAAATGGGCACCGCAAGTCCACTGCCGCTGCAGGAGAAGCCCGTTACACATGGCCGATGCCCCCACATCTGCGTCCCTTCACTGGAAGGACCTCCCTCACCCGGTTATCGCCGGGCTCATCTCTGTCATCGTCAACTATGGCGGCACCTTTATCCTGGTGTTCCAGGCCGCCAAGAGCGCGGGCCTAAGCCCGGAACTGACGGCCTCGTGGGTGTGGGCGGTCTCCATAGGAGTCGGTGTCACCGGCATCGTCTTGAGCTGGACGACCCGCGAGCCGATCATCACCGCTTGGTCGACGCCGGCTGCAGCATTTCTGGTCACCGCGCTGACCACGACCCCATACGCGGAAGCTGTGGGCGCCTATCTGATCTCGGCGGCTGCCTTCGTGCTATTAGGCTTGTCGGGCTGGTTCGAGCGCGTGATTCGGCTGATTCCGCCTGGTGTGACCGCCGGACTGCTGGCCGGCATCCTGCTGCAATTCGGTATCGGTGCCTTTGCCGGCGTCAGCCTGGATCCACTGCTGGCGGGCCTGTTGATCGTCGGCTATCTGGTACTCAAGCGCGTGTCGCCGCGTTATGCGGTGGTGGGTGTCCTGGTCTTGGGGCTGGCGTTCCTGTTGTTCCAGGATCGGGTCGATGTCGCTGAGCTGCGTCTGGCATTGGCCGCACCGGTGTTCACCGTGCCGGCCTTCTCCTTCAATGCCCTGTTTAGCGTAGCGTTGCCGCTGTTCCTGATTACGCTGACCGGCCAGTACATGCCGGGCATGCTCGTACTGCGCAATGATGGTTTCAAGACCAGCGCCAGCCCCATCGTGGCGCTGACCGGATTGGGCTCGTTGCTGATGGCGCCGTTCGGCTCGCACGCGTTCAACATCGCCGCCATTACCGCGGCGATCTGCACCGGCCGCGAGGCGCACGAACAGCCTTCCAGACGCTGGGTTGCCGGCGTGGCCGCCGGTGTGTTCTACATTCTGGTCGGCGTGTTCGGCGTCACACTAGCGACGCTGTTCATGGCGTTTCCGGCGACCTTCATCGCTACGCTCGCTGGTCTGGCGTTGCTGGGCACCATCGGGGGGAGCCTGGCCAGCGCGCTGGCCGACGCCAAGACCCGCGAAGCCGCTCTGATCACGTTCCTGGCTGCGGCCGCCAACATAAAGCTGCTGGGCATTGGCGGGGCGTTCTGGGGTCTGGTGATCGGGCTGGTGGCGTACGCGATCCTCAACGGTCGATCGTCGCAGACCGTGCCGGTGGCCACGGCAATGCCTTTGAATGGGAGGCCCCATTGATGCCGGTTACATACCTCACCCCCACAGGTCACGACCGGCACGGCCGCTATCCCGAAGCAACCAGCGTCGAGGATTTCCAGCGCAATTTGGCAGCCGTGCATGCGCGCATGGAGGCCGCTTGCCACCGCGCCGGACGCGATCCGGCGACGGTGCGCCTGCTGCCCGTCAGCAAGACCAAGCCCGAGGCCAGCCTGCGCCTGGCGTATGCCGCGGGTTGCAGGCTGCTGGGCGAGAACAAGGTGCAGGAAGCGCACCGCAAGTGGGAGGCGATGCAGGATCTGAGCGATCTGCAGTGGTCGGTCATCGGCCATCTGCAAACCAACAAAGCCAAGCAGGTGGCGCGGTTCGCCAGCGAATTCCAAGCGCTCGACAGCCTGCGCGTCGCCGAGGCGCTGGAGCGACGTCTGCAGCTCGAGGGCCGTTCGCTGGATGTTTACTTGCAGGTCAATACTTCGGGTGAGGCAAGCAAGTACGGACTGGCGCCGGATGACGTGCCAGCCTTCCTCCAAGCGCTGCCTGCGTACCCGGCGTTGCGTGTGCGCGGCCTTATGACCCTGGCGCTGTTTTCCAGTGAGGCTGAGCGCGTGCGCCGCTGCTTCGGCCTGCTACGCGAGCTGCGCGACCGGCTGCGACAGGATATGCCTACCGGCATTGCACTCGACGAACTGTCGATGGGCATGTCGGGTGACTTCGAGATCGCGATCGAGGAAGGGGCGACGGTTGTGCGCGTCGGGCAGGCGATCTTCGGTGCGCGCTTGCTGCCCGACCACTACTACTGGCCCGAAGATGCGGGTGCTGAAATGGCGCCCGCATGAAGACGGTTGAGGTCATCCGCCACCTGGCGTTCGAGAACTTGCGCACGGGGGTGCCGCTGGTCGTCGCGCGAATCTACACCGTGTCCTATTTGGAAGCAGGTAGCAAACGTGTCTGCGTTGACTGCCTTGTCCCGGCCAGTCTGCTGGTGGTCATGCCTCCCCCAAAAATTACTTCACCCGATAGGACATTCCCATGTACGACGCCACTCTAGCCCTTTCCGATTTCGACCCCGAGCTGGCGCAGTCCATCCAAGATGAATTGCGCCGGCAGGAAGATCACGTCGAGCTAATTGCGTCTGAGAACTACGCCAGTCCGCTCGTGATGGCGGTCCAGAACTCGGTGCTCACCAATAAGTACGCAGAAGGTTACCCCGGCAAACGCTACTACAGTGGCTGCGGCTTCGTAGATGTCGCCGAACGTCTAGCGATCGAACGTGTCAAGGCGTTGTTCAATTGCGACTACGCCAATGTCCAGCCGCATGCCGGCGCGCAGGCGAACGCAGCGGTGTTCCTGGCGCTGGCCCAGCCCGGCGACACCGTCATGGGCATGAACCTAGCGCAGGGCGGTCACCTGACGCACGGCAATCCGGCCAACTTCTCCGGTCGCCACTACAACATCGTGCCTTACGGGCTCAACCCCGATACAGGTCTGATCGACTACGATGAGATGGCGCGCATTGCGCATGCAACGCGGCCGAAGATGCTGATCGGCGGCTTCTCGGCATATTCGCGCCACAAGGACTGGGAGCGGATGCGCGCGATCGCCGACGAGGTGGGCGCGATCTTCTGGGTGGACATGGCGCATGTCGCCGGTCTGGTGGCTGCGGGCGAATACCCCGATCCGCTTCCGCATGCCCATGTCGTGACCAGCACGACCCACAAGACGCTACGCGGCCCGCGTGGCGGCCTAATCCTAGCCAAGGGGCAGGGCAGCGATTTCTACAGAAAGCTCGATTCGGCCGTGTTCCCCGGCACCCAGGGCGGGCCGTTGATGCATGGCATCGCGGCCAAGGCGGTGGCATTCAAGGAGGCGATGCGCCCCGAGTTCAAGACGTATCAACGCCAAGTGGTGACCAATGCTCGCGCGATGGCTGCGGTGGTGCAGCAACGTGGTTACCCGATCGTATCGGGTGGCACCGACAACCATCTTATGCTGATCGATCTGTCTGCCAAGCCGTACACCGGTAAAGACGCCGACGCTGCGCTAGCCGATGCTTACATCACCACTAACAAAAATTCCGTACCCAATGACCCCCGTTCGCCGTTCGTAACCTCAGGGCTACGCATCGGAACGCCGGCGGTGACAACACGCGGCTTCGGTGTGCCCGAATGCGAGCAACTGGCGGCGTGGCTGTGCGATGTGCTCGATGCGCTCGAGTTTGGTGGCGAAGTACTGACAAGCACCCGTGACCAAGTGCGTACGAAGGTGGTGGCGCTGTGCAGGCGCTATCCGGTGTACAGCTGAGCAGCTCCAGAGCACCAAGGGGACGTTGCGCGGCACCGTACGCCTTGCAGCGTCCTTCCTCATTCTTTCAGCAGCTCGTCGATGTTGTCTCTTCGATTGCCGTACCAGACCCTAGCGCTAGAGGCCTATCGGATCTCCGCGCTCGCGTACAGCTCCTGGACAATAGTCCGTTCGGCAAGTCGCTGATCGAGCTAGTCTATCTGTGCATGTCACAGATCAAAGGCTGTGCGTTTTGTCTCGGGATGCACGCCGCGGTTCTGCGGGCAGGCGGCATTCGGACGATGATCTGGCTGCAGACTAAAAGGTAGTTTGCTGCTGCTGAAGTTCAAGCTGCTTGGCCGCACTGGCACTGAGGGTGGCGCGTTCCTTATTCAAATACTCATGAATCATTTTGAGGCGCGATATTTTGCTTTCAATATCCGCCATCTTCTTGGAGATGATAGCCACGCCTGCAGCGCAATCGATCGCCTTGCTTCGGCGAGCACCTAGAATTTCGCCTATTTCACCAAGCGAAAAGCCCATGCTCTGCGCATGCTGGATGAACTCCACGTCCTGCAGTGTTTGTGCTGTGTAGAAACGGTAGTTGTTGGATCGCCGCGACGGTGAGATCAAGCCGATCTTTTCGTAGTAGCGCAGGGTATGGCGACTAGCGCCACTACGGATCTCGAGTTCGCCGATTCTCATGAAGAAGCTCTTGACTATAGAGTTAGGTCTACAGTTTACACTCGATTTTTCACCTACCAAGGAATAAGGAAGTGGGCGTCGAGTGCTTTGTTACGGGAGGGACCGGCTTCATCGGGCAGCATCTAGTGGCATGCCTGACTTCGAAGGGGCATACGGTTCGGGTACTGATGCGTCGCCCGGAGCGCTTGGTTGCGTTGCGCGAGCAAGTCGACCAATTGGGAGGGGTTGCAACAAAGGTCTTTGCCGTAGCCGGCGACCTTGCTCAAGAGAGCGTTGGGCTGAGCCATGCGGACCGGGAGGTGGTAAGACAATCCAGGGTTGTGTTCCATCTGGGCGCCAATTTCGCTTGGGGGCTTTCAATGGAGCAAGCCCGTGCGGTCAACGTTGAAGGTTCGAGGCGCGTGGCTCTATTGGCCGCAGAGCAAGGTAGCCGATTGGTAATGTTCGGCGGTTACATGCTGAAAAACGTTGAACACCTTCAACGCATTGGAATTGACATTGTCCATCCAGAGCTGACCAACTGGTTGGCCGTCTATCGTCGTGTGGGTGCTTACGAAGGAAGCAAGCTAGAGGCGCATTTCTCAACCTTGGGAGTGATATCAGCTACGGGTGGGGAGATGGCCGTTGTCCACCCGGCCACCGTTTGCGGCCACAGTCGCACAGGGCATATTCTCGACGGCCAGCCGCTGGTCGAATTGATACGCAATCTTGCACAAGGCAAGCTGACGGCTGTCCCTGGTACTGCCGATCATTGGCTGCCGCTGGTCACCGTGGACGATCTGGTTGAGCTGGCGGCGGCATGCGCGTTTGATCCTGGCATGGGTGGAAAGGAGCTGCTGGCGCTTGATGGTCAAAGCCCTGGCTTGAGAGAACTTCTGACAGTGGTGGCAAAGCCGCTTGGCGCTAAACCGCCAAAGCACCACGTTCCTCTTTGGCTGTTGAAACTACTGCTGAGTATTCGTCCCGTTGCGCGCTACTTGAATGCGAATTCTGAATCCTTGGACTTCATACAAACTGCGCGTTTCGACACAGAAGAGGTTGAGCGATTCCGCCAACAGCATGGGATAGGCAAGCCGGACATGCGTCAGTCCCTCCGTAACACTGCAGCATTCGTTGACTCAAACTACACCATTAGAGACTAGGGTTGTTCCATGAATGACCCTTCGAATCGGACATATTGATCGGTGGAAAAGCGAAGGAGTCAGCGTTCGAATACAGGCCCACCGTGGCTTGGAAATGCGCCAACGCGGTCCGGTTAATGAGCTTTGCGACATCGACGTAACGGGTCTGATCGTTCTGCATGTCTCGAAAAGCACCAGTTGGCACATCGAAGCTGGCTGTGATCAAGCGCCCGAGGGTGGCCTTGTCACGGCTCTCACTAGGTGGACAATGGTAGCGAGTTCGCCGGACAGGTAAAGGATCGTCAGGCGTATGAGAAAAGCGTGGAGCTGATTTCTCCGACAAGGCGCGTTGGCCGACAACGCTTGTAGATGGTCTCGATGGTCGTCTTCGGCATCAGTTACTGAATCAGCATTAGTTCTTGTCAATGGCTGACGCAAGGAGCAAGACCGAAGGGGGGGCGGCGCTTCTATAGCGAGGAACAGCCCCACAGCGTACTGGTCACTTTTCAGTCCTTTCGAAAGGTCAACCCCAGATAAGTCATTACCTGGTACCTCGTATCCATGCCGAAGGACACCGCGTCGCCGGTCATGCTCGGGCCCAGCCCGCCGGTACGTGCCTCGTCCGCTGTGACCGGCACCAATGGATAGGTGAAAGTGCCGGTGTTGTAACTGATCTTCAGCACAGGCAAGCCATCGTCCTGCAGACGTACCTCGGCTTCGGCAATCTTCTCGAACCCCGGCATCGTGTATCCGAATGGCCGGTAGCGGCCTAGCCGTTGCTTCCACGCGGAGCTGAGCGCTTCATCTGGGATGCGGTAGCCCAATTGCCGCTCACGCTGCCCGCGGCGCCAGAACAAAACGTGATACGGACCAATATCGCGGAAGTAGTAGAGATCGCCGTCAGCTTCGCCGGTTGCCTGTACTACGAACACACCAGGCGAGATCTGGGTCGCTGGATAGGTTTCCGCGTCGCGCCGAACGGACAGGCCCGCTTCGGTTTCCTCCACCTTGGCGTAGCTGTTCTTCTGTGCGTAGTAACCCACATGCCGCGAACGAGGAGTATCGGAAGGCGCAGGCAGTGGTGCGGAGTCGGGGACGATATCCTTCACGGAGAGGCCATGGATTTCCAGCCAGCGGAACGCGAACTGCTCGCAGACCGCATCACCACCCACGGTGTTGGCCAGGATGACCGCGGCGGAGTTTAGCTCCGGGATCAATAGCACCGCCGCATTGGAGTAGAACGTGCTGCCGGCGTGGTAAGCAGCGAAGCGGCTGCCGTGGCGAAACTGAAACCAGCCCAACCCCTTCTTGTTTGTGTCGATTGGTATGTCGGTCTGCAGCGTGAACATCGATCGGATTGTGGCCTCCTTGACGAGAGAGGATGGCGCGCCGTGATACGTATCCATTAAGGCCACCGCGTAGGTGGCTAGATCTTCCGCCGTTGAATAGATGCCGCCTGAAGCGATATCGCGTAGTTCGAAGACCGCCGCCTCGGTGCCGTCGGGCCCGTAGGCCTTGCTACGTCCATCCGTGTGCGGGTCATCGGCGAATCCGGTGTTCTTCATGCCCACCGGTGCGAAGATCCGTTGTTTCAGGTAGTTCGGGTAATCGACCCCGCTGGCCTTTGCCAGCGCGTGCCCCAACAAGTTGTAGCCGGCGTTGGAGTACAGGCCCACCGTGCCTGGCGCATGCGCCAATCCGGTCCGGTTGAGTAGCGTAACCACGTCCGTGTAGCGGGCCTGATCGCTCTGCATGTCGCGGAACACATCGGTGGGCACACCGGAACTGTGGGTGATCAAGCGTCTGAGCGTGACCTGGCGGCGGTCCTCACCATGCGTTCGGATACGGAATTCGGGCAAATAGCGGGACAAAGGCTGGTCGATATCGATCAGGCCTTGCTCCTGCAGTTGCATGGTGGCCAGCGCGGTAAACGTCTTGGTCACCGAGCCGATGCCAACTTGGGTGCTGGGGGTCATGGCAATGCCAGCTTCCTTATCCGCATAGCCGAAGCCCTGCTTCCACACCACCTTTCCGTCTACGACTAACGCGGCTGACAGGCCGACCACGTTGCTGTCCTTCTGGCGTTGCTCCACCCAATGGCTTAGCTCTGCGATATCGGCAGACGCCCGCGGTTCGGCGCCCCACGCAAGTTGCGGCAGAACCCACGAAAATGTAGCCAGGAACAGGGAGATTTTCTTCGCTTTCATTGAGACGTCCCTAGCTTAAGTAGTATTCGGGCTTAGAGATGGCGGCCGATGATTTCTGCCTCAGCGGTAATCTGTCCTTCAAAGATATCGTCCAAGAAGGCTACGCGCTGCAGGGCCTATGACGTCGCCGGTTGCTGCCATCACCTCTTTGTCGGCGGCCACGCAGATCCTGGGCCAGCTGGGCGCACTCTACGGCGCGCTATAGGTTGCCCGCCGGGCTTTACAACATCGCGGTCTAATTTGTAATCGACCGGATGGTTAAGTATGGAGCCCGTCGATGGGTCGCCGCAAAAGCATTGATCCGCAGCACGTCTTGGATGCCGCCGAGCGGGTGGTCGCTCAGGTGGGGGCGGCGCGGCTGACGTTGGATGCGGTGGCCGCCGAAGCCGGGGTCAGCAAGGCATCGGTGATCTATGACTTCCAGTCCAAGGCCGGTCTCATCCAGGCCGTGGTTGAACGTGCGGTCGCCCGTGACAACGCCTTCAACCGTGAGGCTGCCAAGCGCTTTGACCAGGATGCAGTGCTGCGTGGGCGCCTTGCCGCAGCCGAGCAACCGTTTCCCGAAGCGTTCCAGCCGGTGGCCTTGGCGTTGTGCGCGGCCATGGCACAGGACCCACAGTTGCGCGCGCCCATCCAGCAGAACCAGGCGCAGATCCTGGCCGAGATCCTGCAGCAGGCCACGCACCCGCGCAGCGCGATGCTGGCGTATCTCGCGCTGGAAGGCATGAAACTGCTGGAGTCGCTGGACTACGTGCAGTGCCAGCGTCGCACCAAGCCCCATAGCGAGGGTCGGCGCGAATGCGGCGGCGCGGTCTTCATACAGCTTCCAAAAGCTGGCTTATGAGTGCTTATGCTCCACTATGCAGGGTGAAGTTGATGTGTCCTGACTTGCTGTTCTCATCACGAAAAAGCCCGGCCGGAGCCGGGCTTTTGTTCAGCCGATTACCAGGCTCCAGTGGATCTCAGAGTCCGGGTATTTGAAGCGGAATCCGTCGTAGTCAGACTGAACGGCAATGTTTCCATTCTCGTCTACCAACGTCTTCACTTCGATCTCTGAGATCGAGCGATTCTTGATGCGAATGCTGTCGACACTGCCGGTAAACAATCGCTTGTTTTGGCGTGACAGAATGCTCACCGAGCGGCGTTGCTGACCTGGCCCTTCCAGGTACATTGCGACTGACCCCATGGAAAATCTCCCTTTGACTTTTTCAAGACATCCTCCGGTCCCGCTAGAGGAGCGCAGATGATTCCTTCATCTCTGTGAAGATCGAGTCAGCGTGAACTGGAGCTAGTTCATTGAGTGTACATTTCGGCGCTTCCGGCCCCCGCAATGAAGCGTTGGACGTCGGCGAGGATAGAGGGCTTGGAGGCCTCGCATCATCCCCCGAAAGGCGTGGAAGGGAGTGCCCAAGCGGACCAACCAGGAGGCGATCAGCTCGACTACCTAGCTGAGGTTTAACAGGCTCGTGGGAAAAGTGAAGTCTTCGCCTTACGACGTTCTTACACATTGTGATCAATGTCGGCTAAGCAGGCTGCCTGAGGCGCGCAAATCGGCGCTGTGCAGCGTATTGGCCGGCTAGCTGGATCCAAGGATGCCCGTTGCTTATGATCAGTTCAGCGACAATTATGCGTTGCGGATTGCAACCCTTGTCACGAGATCGATTGGGGGCATGCACGGGGGCATTATGGTTGTTCTAATTTTTGAAAATTCATGATAATCAGATGGATGTAGAATTTATTCGAATCCCTCCGGGCGCGCCAGATTGAAGTCCGGGCCAGTCCCAGGACAGCAGAAACCCCGGAGAAATCCGGGGTTTCTGCTTTTCAGCCCTTCCAGAACGAGTAGTGGAACCGTTGCCGCCCGGATTCCTTGAGATGGTGCCGGGACGTGACGCTTCGGTGGAAGCCTGCAGCCCTGCATGCGCTGGTTCCATCGACACCAGCGCAGCGCCAGGCCTGGCGGCAGGACGATACGCGTTTCCGACGGTGACCATCTGCAGCCGCTTGCAGCACTGCCGGAGTGGCACGCCCTCAGAGGTTGATGCGCACCCCGAGCTGGAATGCACGGCCCGGCAGGGGCGCAATGTATTTCAACGGTGAGTTGTGCGGACGTGCCTCGGCGTCGAGCAGGTTCGAGCCATTGAGGAACACCTCGATCGCGCTGACGTAGCCGCCACGCGGCTGGAAGCGGCGGCTTACCTGCATGTCCAGCATGTTGAAGCCATCCAGTGGCACTTCCTCGCTGACATTCTTGCCCAGGTACTTCTGCTTGTCGTAATAGGTGCTGGAGATGCCGGCCTTCCAGTCGCCTTTCTGCCAGCCGATGTTGGCGCCATAGCGGTTGGTTGGCATGTTGGGCAGGTAGAGGCCGTCGTTGTGTGCCCGCAGTGAATCCGGATGGTCTGCTCGGTTCTTCACCAGGTCGGAGAACGCGGAGAGGTTCAAGCTGCCCCAGCGACCGAGTTCCAGCGTCTGCGAGACATCGACCTCGAAGCCCTTCACCGTGGTGTCCGTCTGCTTCCAGTACTTCAGCGGCAGGCGATTGGCGGTCTGCAGGCCGGAATACCCCTGATAGAGGTAATTCTCGTACTTCATGACATAGGCCGTCGCGGAGATGTCGAAGCCGCGGTTGTTGAACAGCAGGGCGAATTCAACGTTCCTGGCGCGCTCGGGCTTCAGGTTCTGGTTGCCCTCTTCCTGGGTCATGACCGAGTAGTGGGCGTTGCTGGCATACAGTTCATTGACCTCCGGCGCCCGTTGCGACGACGCATAGCGGGCCTTGGCGCTGAGGTGGCTTCCGAGTTCGGCACGCGCCCCCAGGTTGTAGCTGTTGAGCGTGAACGACCTGTCCTCCAGCTTCGAGTTGGCCGAGTTGCGTGAGGTCTTGAAGGCACTGCTGCGGATGTCATGATCCACGCGTTCGTGGCGGAACCCGGCATCGAAGGAGACCGCGGCGAAGTCGAGGCTCTGTTTCAGGAATACCGCATTGGTCACGCTCTGCACATCGGGCAGGTAGCGCAACGTGCCGCTGCCGCTGATATCGCGCGTGCGCTGGCTGAGCCCTAGCAAGCCGCTGAGCGGACCGGCGCGACGCTGTGCCAGCAGTGCTTCGGCCTGGTAGGTATCGAACTGGTACTCATTGGCCGTGCTTGTCCCCAGCTGTTCGGCCGAGGTATTGCTGATCTGCGACATGCGCAGGTCAGCGCTTTCAAACAGCGGGAACGGATCCTGCACGTTGGCCTGCAAGGCGTACTTGGTCTGTTTGAGTACGACGCCGACCGGGCGGCTCTGGCTGTGGTCGGCGCCGAAGGACAGGTTGTCCATCGAGAAGCCCGGCACCCCGTATTCGCTGTCCTTGGCGTCTATGCTGATGCCGACGTAGCCGCGGTCGAAGAAGTAGGTCGTACCGCCGGCAAGGTGGGTGTTGCGGAAGTAGCTGTTGCCCAACGTGCCGCGGTAATTCGGGGTGACGTCGCGGTTGATCTTGTTCTGCACATACGAAGGCGTGCCCGCCACATAGTCCGGGTTTGCCGGGTTCACGTAGGTCTTGCCCTGCCAGACAGATGACGGCTGGTTGGTATAGAACGAGAAGCTGCCGTCCGCCCAGTCGGGGTTCTCGGTCATGAACTGGTCGATGTAGGGCTGCGAGGCCTTGTTGTAGACCTGCTGGATGCGGGCTTCTTTCTGGCAGCTGTCGGCCAGGCCGCTGTTGACCCCGCCGCCGGCCGGGAACAGCTGGCTGTCACAGACACTGGCCTTGCTGTTGCCGGGGATGTCGTAGTGCGAGATGCGCTGGTGCGACATCTGCAGGTTGGTCGAGAAGTTGCGCTGGTTGTTGAAATTCATCCGGAAGCCCTGCGCGTCAGCGGCATTGAAGCCCTGCCGGAACACCAGCTCCATCTCCTGGTCCTTGTCTTCCATCTTGGTGGAGATGAGGCCGGAGTCGACATCGACGCTGCCGCCGATCGCGTTGCCGCCGTGACGGACGCTGTCCGATGACTTGTTGACGCTGACGCTGCGCACGAACAACGGATCGAAGGGAATGGCGATATCACCGCTGAGCGCGTTCATGCCGAGGATGGACTGGCCATCCTCCAGCACCTGCACGCGATTGCCGGTCAGGCTGCGGATGACCGGCGCGCCGGCGTTCGGGCCGAAGGCGCTGTTCTGCACGCCCGGCACGCGTTCCAGCATGCCACCCAGGGTGCGGTTCTGCGCCTGGGTGTTCTCGACGACAACGATGCTGTCGATCCTTGAAGCCTTGTCTGCCCGGACCTTGACGGTGGGCAGGGTGGTGTCGTCTGCGGCGTAGGCGCTCTGGACAACGAGCAGCACGGCGGCCGCAAGTACGTGTTGACGCATGGATCATCCCCGTGGAAATTGGAATGTTATAATATATCGTTTAAAGAAAAGCGAAAGGCCCTCTGCTGCCGCGGCCAAGTGCGGGGCATTCCGTGGGAGGTGGTGCTCGCCGGGGAGATCGTTCGCGCACCGGTGTTGCGCGCTGGGGCAGGGAGCCGGCGTCGAGATGACGGGAAGCCTGCCCGTGGGTTCCGCCAATATTGCTGCGAAGCTCCCGAAGCTTCGGGGACAGTAAGGCAGCGAGGCAGCGAGGCAACGAGGCGACGAGGCAACGAGGCAACGAGGCAACGAGGCAACGAGGCAACGAGGCAACGAGGCAACGAGGCAACGAGGCAACCGGGTCGCTTCGCTGGTCGGCGGTCGCTGCTGCAGCTGCCGGCGGCATGTGCGGTTTGCGTGCAATCCCAACTTATTGGATGATATTGATTCCTATTCGCAATATTTACCCATGGTCAACGCTTCGCCGGCACCGGCGCCTGATTCCCTGCAGGGCCTGTACGTCGCGCACCATGGGTGGTTGTTGCAGTGGCTGCGCCGACGCATGTCCGCGGACGAGGCAGCAGCGGATCTGGCGCAGGACACCTTCGTGCGCCTGCTGCAGAAGCCACAGTTGCCGACGCTGGAGCAGCCGCGCGCCTATCTGACCCGCATCGCCAACGGCCTGGTCATCAATCTGTGGCAGCGCCGCGCGCTGGAGCGGGCATGGCTGGAGGTGCTGGCCAGCCTGCCCGAGGCGCTGGTACCTGATGAGGAACAGCGACAGATAGCCCTGGAAGCGCTACTGCGCATCGACCGCATGCTGGACGCATTGCCTCCGCGCGCACGTGAGGCCTTCCTGCTGTCGCAGCTGGACGGGCAGACCTATGCGGTGATTGCCACGCGCCTGGGCGTCACCGAGCGCACCATCAAGCGCGACATCGTGCTGGCGATGGCGGCCTGCCTCGAGGCCATGGATTGATCCGCATGCAGGAGCCATTGGCCAGGATCGATGTGCCCATTCCCGCGCCGGTGCTGCATGAAGCGGCCGAATGGCTGCTGCGCTTCCGCGAAGGTGAACTCGATGCCAGGGAGCGCGCGGCCTGGCAGCGCTGGCTGTCCAGCAACGACCTGCATAGGCGCGCCTGGCAACGCGCGGAGCGCTTGACCGGTCTGCTCGACGATGTGCCGGGTGCGGTAGGCAGTGCGCCCTTGCAGCAGGCTCGCCGTACGCGGCAGGGCCGCCGCGCCGCGTTGGCGGCCATCATGGGAATGATGGTCGGTGCGCCACTGGCGCGCCTGGCGTGGCAGCGCGAGCCCTGGCAACACCTTGTTGCCGACGGCAGCACCGGCATCGGTGAGAGGCGCGCGCTGCGCCTGGCAGATGGCAGCGAACTGCAGCTCAACACCGATACGCGGATTGCGCTCACCTTCAATGAGCAGCGGCGGCAAGTGCAGCTGCTGCGCGGTGAAGTGCTGCTGCAGGAAGCGACGGATGATCGCGTTCCAGCACGACCCCTGCTGCTGCAGCTGCGCAACGCGCATCTATCTGCTCTGGGCGCGCGCTTCGCCGTGCGCATGTGGGATGACCATGCGCGCGTGGCGGTGGAGCAGGGCGCGGTACGGATCCAGCTCGGTGATGGCGGCAATGTCACCCAGCTGGTGAGCGCAGGCCAACAGGCGGTCTTCAACGCGACCGGCATCAGCGCGGTCACCGCGCTACAGCGCAACAGCCTAGCCTGGGTGCAGGGCGTGCTGCATGCCGAGGCCATGCCGCTGGGGGAACTGTTGTCCGAGCTGGCGCGTTACCGCAGCGGCGTCGTGCGCTGTGATCCGGAGATCGCCGGCCTGCTGGTGTCCGGCGTGTTCCAGCTGGACGACACCGATACCGTGCTCGCGCTGCTGCAGGCGGGTTTCCCGCTGCGCGTGCGCTACCGCAGCCGCCTGTGGGTGATGGTCGACCCCGCCTGAGACCGGGATGTCCCTTTTTGCCGGTTGGCCGGGCAAGGAAGTGAACCCTTTCAATTCCTTTCTGTCACGGACCCTGCCATGTCTTCGCGTCCCCCTGTTGTCCGCACCTCGCTGGCCCTGGCCTGCCTGGTCGCGCTTTCGCTGCCATTGCCACAGCCGGCCTTCGCCCAGAGCGGCACATCTGCAGCCAGCGAGGGCAATGTGAGCTTCAACCTCCCGGCCGCGCCGTTGGCGCGGGCACTGAATGACACCGCGACGGCCGCCGGCGTTTCGCTGAGCTATGACCCGGCACTGGTTGCCGGCCGCGCTGCGCCCGCATTGCAGGGCCGCTACACGGTGCGCGCAGCGCTTGCGCGGCTGTTGCAGGGCACGGATCTGGTGGCACGCGAAGTCAGCCCGGGTGCGTGGAGCATCCAGCGCGTGGCCAGCACTGACGGCGATGCCGTGGTGATCGGTACGTTGCGGGTTGGTGGTGAGCGCTCGGCCGATCCCACCGGCATCGAGCGCGATGAGCGCGGCTATGACGATGTCTACGACCTGGACCTGTCCACCGTCTACGCCGGACGCGAGCAGATCGAACGCTACAAGGGCGCTGCACCGGCTGACATCTTCAAGGGCATGGTCAACGTCTACAGCGGCGATGCCCGCAACAGCGGTGCGCTGGATCCCAACATCCGCGGCATCCAGGGGCCGGGTCGGGTGCCGCTGACCATCGACGGCACCGAGCAGGCGCTGACGGTCTGGCGCGGCTACATGGGCGCGAACAACCGCAACTACATCGATCCCAGCCTGATCGGCGGCATGCAGGTCATCAAGGGCCCGGCGATGCTGCGTGGTGCCAACACCTCGGTGGGCGGCGCGGTGCAGATCAAGACGCTGGACGTGGACGACATCCTGCTGGAAGGCGAGAGCTTCGGCGGTGAGTTGAAGATGGAGGCCAGCGACAACGCCATCGATCCGAAATTGCCGACCCTGTTGACTGGCAAGCCGCTCGGCAGCGTGCCGGGTTTCCCGGCCAGCCAGGTCAATTTCTACGACCCGACCCTGTACCAGCATCCGCGTACCAGTGGCAGCGGCAGCTTCGGCAGTGACCAGGCCTGGCGGCTGGCGCTGGGCCTGCGCAAGGAGAACTTCGACCTGATGGCGGCCTACGCCTTCCGCGAAAAGGGTAATCACTTCGCCGGCAAGCATGGCAGTTCGTTCTATGACAACGAACCGACCACCAGCTGGGACTATGTGCCGTACCTGGCCAAGGTCTATGTGCCGGGTTCGGAGATCCTCAATTCCTCCAGTCGCATGGAATCGTGGCTGGTCAAGGGCACCTGGCGCTTGAGCGACACACAGGTGCTGCAGCTCAACGTGCGCGACACGCAGTCGCGCTATGGCGAGATCATGCCCTCGCGCATCCAGTGGGACAACACCGTCACCGATGGCATTCCGCAGTGGCCGCTGAGCCAGGTGGATGCGCGTGCGGTGAACCTGGAATACAAGTGGCGCCCAGGCCTGGATTGGGTGGACCTGCGCGCCAACCTGTGGCGCACCGATACCGACAGTGCGACCTACAGCAGCGGCGGCCTGCCGAACGATCGCATGAACTGGTACAACGACGTCGACAAGGTCTATGTCACCCCGGATCACTTCCGCAACACCGCGGTAGCCAACAGCAAGAACGCGCGCACCGGCTTCTCGTTCGACAACAAGATGCAGCTGGGCGACAGCCTGGACCTGACGGTCGGCGGCAACCTGCAGAAGGAAACCCTCAGCTCCAAGGACGCCTACAACGATCCGGAAATCACCGGCTATTGGCGTGGCAAGCCGCGCGCAGGCTGGCGCCGTGAGTATGATCTCAGTGCCTTGTTTGAATGGCGGCCGATCGACAAGCTGCTGCTCAGCGCAGGCGTGCGCTACCAGAACTGGCAGTCGTTCGATGAGTTCCTCGCGCGCCAGCAGCGGGCCGGCGTGTTGCCGACCAGCAGCCAGGAGGCCTCGGGTCGGGTGATGAAGTGGAACACGCTGGAGCACTACACCCAGGCCGAGATCGACACGTCGGTGGCCCAGATGACCGACATCATGGAAAGCCAGTGGCCCATCTACGAGGAGTTCTTCGGCTATACACGTGAGCAGTTCGTGGCGGAGTTGCTGACCCCAGCCCTCGACGAAGTCCGCAGCCGCACCACCTACACCGCCAACAACGAGATGCTGTGGAAGCACGATGGCCAGGGCCGTTACAACCGCGCAGACAATCCCTGCATCAACGGCGCCATCGACTTCAGCAACGTCGAGCTCAGCGGCGGCCGCAAGTGCTGGTCTGATGGCCCCTATCCCGGCCAAAGCGTCAACGGCGAGCTGATTCCCTTCGCCACGGTCGACAACACCGCGCGCAGGCAGCGCGGCGCGGGCTGGGTGCCGTCGTTCGCCGCGACCTATGAGTTCAGCGAGCACAGCCGCGTCTACCTGCGCCACAGCCAGGTGCGCCGCTTCCCGGCCTTGTTTGAGAGCACGATTGGCTTCTCCAGCGTCCAGGACAGCTACGGGCTTAAGCCGGAGCATGCCTACAACACCGAGGTGTCGTGGGTGCAGGACTTCGGCCAGCTGCTGGATGGCAATCCGCTGGCGGACCTGAAGATCGCCTATTACCACCACCGCACCCGTGACGTGATCGAGCGCAGCCCGCAGCTGACCTTCTCCAACATCGACGAGCAGACCATTCGCGGCGTCGAGGTGCAGGGTCGCTTCGATAACGGCCGCTTCTTCACCGACATCAGCGGTGCGTGGAATCTGGAAAACCGTGTCTGCGACGAGCACACTGCGATGCTGCTGGACAACACCGGCGGCGTCTCCAACTGCGTGGAAACCGGCTTCGTCGGTGGCTACCTGGTGACCATGGCCATCCCACGCTACACCTTCAACTGGACGGTGGGGACGCGCCTGTTTGATGGCCGCCTGGAGCTTGGCAGCCGCATCGTCCACCACGCGCCGCAGGAAAGCGTGTTCAAGGACAACTACGGTACCCAGTCGGCGACGATTTCCTATTACCTCAACACGCCGCTGCAATGGGGCCGCATCACTACTTACGACGCCTACGCCACGTGGCGCGTCAACGACCGTGCGACAGTTGAACTGGTGGGGACCAATCTGGGCAACCTGTACTACATCGATCCGCTGACCCGCTCGTCGATGCTGGCGCCGGGCCGCACGCTGAAGGCAAGTTTCAACTATCGGTTCTGATCCAGCGCGGCGTGTTCCAGCGCGCCGCGTGCAATGACAAAGCCCGCCCGGATCTGGATCCGGGCGGGCTTTGCTGTTTCTGCCGCGAGCAGCAGCCAACAAGGATGCAGTGATACGCAGCTTGCGGTTGAGCAGACCAGCGCGAAAGCGCCACGCAGGCCAATCAGCGAATGAAGAATTCGACCGGCGTGGTGATCTGCACCGGATCGCCCTGTACCTCTTCCGGTGGTGACGGCAACGGACTGGCGCGCTGCACGGCGGCCAGCGCCTCGCCATCCAGCAAGGCGTTGCCGCTGCTGCGGGCAAGCCGTGCCCACTGCACGCCGCCGCTGCGGTCCACCGCGTACTCGACCAGGCTCACGCCTTCGCTGCGACGTCGCTGCGCTGCGCGCGGATACCGCTTGTAGCGCTGCAGATGCGCCAGCACCAATGCCTGCCAGTTGGCCTGTGACGGTGTGTCAGCACCGGCCGAAGATTGCCGAGCGGCATAGCGGGTGCCGCTGGGGGCCTGCACGCTGGGTGGCGCAGTTGATTGCAGCACCTCGGCAGTTTCCACTGAGGGAGGGCGTTTTTGCTGTCGCTCGGCGGCTGGCGGCGGCAGCGCTGCATCTGCGGGTTGGATGGGCGAGGGCGGCGCAACTGTCGCCGTTGGTGTCGCCGCTGCCTGCGCGGGCTGCGGCTGCTGTTCCTGTTGCAACGGCCCCGGTGCCAGATCGGTGGGCGGCACCGGTGGTGCGCTCGGCAGTGGCGCCAGCTCCAGCATCACCGCTTGCGGAGGCGACGGCGGCGCGGGTGGCGGCGACCACGATGACCAGACCGCCGCGCCGCCGACCACCAGCGCATGCACGCCAAGCACGATGCAGAGGCTGCGCCCCCAGCGTGGGCCCTCGGTCGCGAGTGGTGTCCAGTTCACGGCGCGGCCTGCTCCAGCCCGACCAAGGCCACCTTCAAATAGCCGGCAGCACGCAGGCTGTTCAAGGTATCCATCAAATCGCCGTAAGCGACACCCTTGTCGGCGCGCACGAAGACGCGCTGCTCGCGGTTGCCGGCAGTGAGTGCATCCAGTGCCGCGGCAAGAGTCGGTGCAGTGACCGGGTCCTGGTTCAAGCGCAGCGACAGATCCTGCTGCACGGTCAGGTATACCGGCTCATCGGTACGCGCTTGCGGCTGCGCCGTGGATGCCGGCAGATCGACGGCGACGTCCACGGTGGCCAGTGGCGCGGCGACCATGAAGATGATCAGCAGCACCAGCATCACGTCGATGAAAGGCGTGACGTTGATTTCGTGGTTCTCGTCGGGCGCTTCGTCCTGCTCGTCGGTCCTGATCGCCATGCTCACGGCGCTCCGGAGGGGTTGAAGGCGCGGTGGTCGAGGTCGCGCGAGACCAGTTGCTGCACGCAGGCTGACAGGTCGCCGCTGTCGCCGCGCAGCGCTGCAAGCTGCCGGCTCAGCTGGTTGTAGATGACCACCGCCGGAATCGCCGCGACCAGCCCAAGCGCGGTGGCAAGCAAGGCCTCGGCGATACCGGGTGCGACCACGGCCAGATTGGTGGTGTTGGCCTGGGCGATGCCGACGAAGCTGTTCATGATGCCCCACACCGTACCGAACAGGCCGACGAAGGGCGCGGTGGCACCGATGGTCGCCAGCAGTCCGGTGCCGCTGCGCAGCTGGCGTGCATGCGCAAGCTCGATGCGCTGCAGGCGCGAGCCGACCCGTTCCTTGATGCCGTCGGTACTGCCAACGCTGGGCGAGCGCTGCAGCTCATCCTGTGCCTCGGCCAGCAACGCCGAGACGATGGCACTTTCCCGCCCGGACGTGGCCAATGCCGTGAGCAGGTTGTCCGCCGCTGCGAGTGCGCCGCGTGCGGTTTGCATGCGCTGCGCCTCGCGCCGCAGCTCCCGGTGTTTGGCCAGCAGTACCGTCCACGTTGCCAGCGAGGCAATGGCCAGACCGACCATCACCGTCTGCACCACCCAGTCTGCATGCAGGAACATCTGCCATGGGCTGAGATTGCTGGGCAGGTTGGTCGTCATGCGTGCTCCTGGATGGTCGCGCTGTCCGCGGGTGGTGATGAGTCTGTTTGCTTGGGGGATGGCAGCAAGCCAGCTGCACCCAGCGTCGACAAGGTGTTATAGAAGGCGCTGGTGGAGACATGCATGTCGCCCTGCTTCAGCGAAGCGGCATGCAACAGCTGCGGGCTGAGGCGTCCGTGCGCGGCCAACACCAACGGCGCCAGCCGCAAGGTGGCAATCCGCGCCGAGGTCACCCGGATGCCGGCGCCACGCAGTATCGCCGAGTGGATGTTGCGGACTGGCAGCGGCAGGCTGGCCGGCGTTGTCAGGGGCATGATCAGTATCCTCAATGGATGAGCGCACGCGGTGCGGGGCGCGACAGCACATAGCCGGCGCTGGCGATGAAGAACAGGCCGATGCCCAGCGCCAGCTTCCAGCCGGGGTGCGCCGTGCAGAAGAAGACCAGGTAGCCCCCCGCCATGCCGAGCGCAGCGAAGGTCTTGCCTTTCCTGCTGACCGCGCCTTGCTCACGCCACAGGCGCAGGCTGTGGCCGTAGCGCGGGTGTTGCAGCAGGTAGCGTTCCAGCCGCGGTGACGAACGCGCGAAGCAGGCCAGCGCCAGGATCAGGAAGATGGTGGTTGGCATCACCGGCAGCAGTGCGCCGATGATACCCAGTGCCAGCATCCAGCAGCCGGCGCAGAACCATAGCCAGCGCATCAGGTCACCGCCACCGGGTCGGCATGCAGTTCCGTTTCGACATGGCTGCGCACGGCCTGGAACGCCGCGCGTGCCCCCTCCACCACCGAGGCTTCCTGCGTGGCCGCCAGCGGTGCGGCGTCCAGCGCGGCAGTGAAGCTGCGCCAGTGCCGCGCTGCGCCGTCGGCATGCGCGGCCAGGTGGCGGGCGCCGAAGTCGGCGTGCAGCTGCAGTCGGTCCCGCGCCAGCTTGAACAGCACGGCGCCGCCAAGTTTGGAGCCTTCGGCCACGTACAGCCAGCCCAGGGCGTCGGGCAGGGCGATGTTGGCGTCCACTGCAGGAGTGCTGCCGGTGGGAATACCGCTGCCGAGATCCTGCAGGTCGAGTGCGATCCTGGCCAACCGCCGGCGCTCGGCCAGATCGGGGATCAACGCCAGTAGTCCGTGATGCGAGTAGAGCGCATCGATATCGCGGTGAAAGCGATACTGCACGCGCAGGAAGCGCGTGAAGCTGTCACGGCTGGCAAAGATGTCGGCTGCCATGACCCGCTTGTCCAGGCTGTCGTGGGTGCTGTGGGTGGCGGTCTTCAGTTGCTGGCTGCGCGAAACAACGGTGCTGTGTGTGCTCAAGTGCAATCCCCGGTGATGCAGGAAGTGGTTGGGGTCAGAAGCTGCGTTCCAGCTTCAGGCTGGCGGTGCTGCGGTCATAGCTGTAAAGCCAGTCGACGTTGCTGGAGACGACGTTGTAGCGAAGGCTCAGCAAGGGCGTGAAGCCGGCGAAAGCAAGGCGCTTGGCCTTGATGATCAGTGTGTAGTTGCGCTCATCGTCATCGCGGCGGACGCCGAGCATCGGGCTGTACAGGTCGTAACTGCGGCGGCGATAGGAGGCGAACAGGGTGTGGCTGAAGCCTTCCGGCCACTGCAGTGATGCGCCGAGGCGGGCGCCAAGCGAGCGGTAGTTGTTGCTGCGGTCGCGGGCATCGCTGTCCAGTGCATCGAGGCCGCCGAAGGCCATCCAGTGGCTGCCCAGGCTGCGGAAGTAGGTGGCCGAAGCGGTGCGCTGCACACCGTCGAGATTGCGCGCGTAGTCGCGTTGCCGGTAGCTGAGATCCTTCCAGTCAGCTTCAAGTTTCAGCATGGAGCGCTGGCCAGGCGTCCAGCTCCATTCGGCATGCACGCCCGGCGCGCCGAACAAGGCGCTGTTGCCCAATGCGTAGTAGTCGAACGACGGTGCAAGCGCCACCGTGTGGCGAGCGCTGCGGAAGCTGTAGCCGGCCTGGACCGCCGCGTTGAGCTCGTTGTACGCACTGTTGTCGCGGTAGTTCTGGCCGAACGCAAGCGCGCGCAGGTAGACGCCATGGTGGCCGCGCAGCGCATGCCGCTTGTTGAAGGTGGCGTCGTAGTCAATTCCGGTGGCGGTGATGGCCTCGGGCAACTTGCGCTCGATCAGGCAGTCGCCGGTGACCAGCAGCAACAGGCAGGTGCGACTGGCCGAGGTGCGGTTGGCGTTGTCGGTCCAGCTTGGTCCGGCAGCATACGAGCCGCTCCAGCGCTCGCGCTGGGCCAAGGCCTGGCGGAAGCTGGCGATGGTGGTGCGCACACCCTCGGTCTTCGGGTCGTTGGCATCGATGCTGGTGCCGACTTCCGCGAACAACGCGTCTGCCTCGCGATCCTGCTGGTCTTCGAACAAGGTGCGGGCCAGCTCGAGCCTGGCTGGCATGAAGTCCGGCTGCAGGGCGAGCAGTGCGCGGTACTCGGTGGCTGCCTGCGCGTGTTTGCCCTGGATGCGCAGCAGGCCGCCCTGGGCGTAATGCACCAGCAGTTTATCGTGGTTGGGCAGGGTCAGATATTCGTTGAGGAAGTGTGCCGCCAGGCCCCATTGCCGCTGCTGCAGCGCCAGGTACAGTGCGCGGCCGACGTCGTCGACGTTGTGGCCGATGACGTGGCGCTCGCCGTCGATGGTCAGCGTCGGGCGCTCGGCATCCAGTTCGTCCTTGAGCAGCTCACGCTCGCGCGCCTGCGCCTGCTGGTCAATGTGCTGGTCCAGCAGGCGGCGTGTATCGGCCTGCTCCTGTGCGAAGCTGACAAGGGGCAACAGCAGGCCGGCCAGCAACACTGCGGCGGGAAGCGCGAAGACAGACCGGCGTCGACGGTCGGTGGAAGAGCGAGAGTGCATGCAATGGCCATCGAGGGAGGCAAGGATTGGCGGACGCTGGCTGGTCCTTGCCGGTAGCAGTCGAATTACAGCGATTGACGGAAAGACTCAGCCGTCAGTTCTTGGTGCCGCCCCAGGCGATGTTGAGAGCGGGATTGCCGAAATCGACGATGCCAGCGACGGCGGTCGCGCCTGCGCCGAAGAAGTCACCCTTCACCGTGCCGGTGGCGAGCACGAGGTTGCCCGGGATCACCCACTGGCCGGCATTGGCCGCATCGAAATGACCGTTGGTGTCGAACGCGATCTGGCTGCCGCTGGTGCCAAGGCGGATCTGGGTTGCACCGATCGACAGGTCACCGTGGAAGCTGCGGCTGCTGAAGTTGGCGGTCAGGCTGCCGGTCAGGTGGGTGTTGGCGCCGTAGCGATGCAGGCCGGTCAGCGTGTAGCCAACCGCGGTACCGGTGGCGGCGGTATAGCCGGTCTTGTCGCCGACGTAATAGACCTGGCGGTTCTGGTAGGTCGGGCTGCCGGTATTGCCGTTGGTCGACCATTCGCCGAACCACACATCACCGGTGCCGACCTTGACGAAGTTGAAGCTGCCCAGGCCTGCGTGCGCCGGGTTGTTCGGATCACCCGGGGTGCCGGTGGTGATCGGGTCGTGCAGCTGGTACACGGTCATACCCTTGTCCGTGCCCGGGTGCAGCACGGTGGCTGCACTGGACGGGGTCAGGCCCTGGAAGTCGACCTTGATCCCGCCGGCATAGCTGGAAATGCCGACGCCCGCCTTGCCTGCGGTGTGCGGGCCGAACGGAACCTGCGACTCACCGACGCTGATGGTCGACGTGCCGGAGCCAGCGGACTGGGCGCCGACGATGTTGGCGGCAGCGGCGGTACCCGCAAGGGACACCACGGTAAGGGCGATGGCGAGTTGGGAGATGCGCTTGTGCATTTTCATGATCATTTCTCTCTTGAAGTGATGAAGAAATTTGAACTGCAGTGACGGTTCGGGTTGCGGTGGACTCCTTGGTGCTACGGGTTGATCAGAAGCGCGCGGTCACGCTCAGCTTCAGCGTGCGGCCCGGGGCGGGCAGCAGCGAGCGGGTGGCCGGGTCGGCGTAATAGCGGTCGCTGAGGTTGGTACCGATCAGCTCCAACTGCACCGTGTCGTTGACGCGGTAGCTGGCATAGGCGTCGAACAGCCAGGTGGTGTCCCAGGAGAACGGCACGTTGAACACGGCAAGGTTCTGGTTGGTGACGTCGGCAAACGCTTCCAGGTCGCGGTTGGGTTTGCGGCGTTGGTAATAGACAACACGCGTGCCCAGTTCCAGCCGCTTGTCCAGGAAGCGTCCGCCCAGCGACCAGTTGGCCGAGGTTTCCGGCGAGGCCTGGGTCAGCAGCCAGCTGCCGATGAAGCCCTGGTCCACGCAGGTGGGGGTGCCGTTGACGTTGGGATCGATGGTGATGGAGGTGTGTTCATCGCAGACCTCGTTCTTCAGCGTGTGCGCAACGGCGAGGTCGGTGAAGAAACGGCCATTGTCGTAACGGCCCTGGAACTCCACGCCCTGCACGAGCTGCTTCTCGATATTGCGGAACAGGAAGTTGTTGTCGCGTTCGATGAGGTCATCGGTGCGGCGGTGGTAGTAGCTGAGCTTGACGTCGGCGATGGTGTCATTACCCAACAGGTGCCCAAGCTCCTGGATATAGCCAAGCTCGTAGCTGTAGGTATGCTCGGGCTTGAGGTCGCGGAAGGGGCTGACGCTGGCACCGAAGGCGATCACGCTCTCGAACATGTTCGGGTAGCGCAGTGCCTCGTTGTAGCTGAAGTAGGCGCGGCTGTAATCGGAGAAGAAGCCGGTCACCGTGAGTGATGGAGCCCAACCACGATCGCGGCGCTTCTTTGCCACGGCGTAGCGGGAAGCAATCGGGTTGGCGGTGAGGCCGATGCTGCAGTTTCCGCCCTCATACAGATCGGCTATGCCGTTCAGCATGCCATTGGTGCAAGGGTTGTCGACGCGATGGAACTTTCCTTCGGCATCAGGAAGCCATTGAATGGTGTTCGATTTGGCGGCTTCGTGAATTTTGGAAGCGACGTACTCCGCTTCGCTTATCCCCGCCGGAATGCCGAAAAGATCGCAGTAGAATGGCATCGCCGTGCAGACCTGGTAAACGGTGCGCGCCTGCGTCTCAGCTTTGCTGCGCTCCTCCGCAGACATGGTCCGGTAGGTCGCCTGGTAGCCGGATACCGAGGCCAGGAACGTGTTCGGATGGTCGGCGAGGAAATCGTCGTACGCCCAGTACGAGGAGTAGCGGGCACCGGCATTGATCTTGAGGAAGTCGACCGGACGCCATTCAAGGTTGAAGTTGGCGTTCCATTCCTCGCGACGGCCGGCGCGCGGGAACATGCGCCAGGCTGCCGAGGGGCCAATGTACGCGTCATGCGAGCGCAGCTTCTCATGCTGGAAGTCGCCGCCGACGGTGAGGTCCAGCGTATCGCTGAGCCGGAACAGATTGCTCAGGGTCAGGCCGTTGCGGGTGTTGGTGGAATCATCCAGCGCGCCGTTCATGATGATCGGCTGGGTTACCGCGTTCCAGTAGTTCGGGTAGCTGCCGGCGGTGTTCGCGTTGCTGTCGGTATCGGTGCGCCACAGGTTGGCGTACAGGTCGATCCAGCGGCTGTCCTGCGGCTGCCACTTGTATTCCAGGTTGTAGGCCTTGGAGTCGATCCGGCTCAGCGACCACTGCGGCAGGCCGAGCGCGGTACGGTTGATGCGTGACGGCATGATCTCGCCGTAGTGCGACAGCGTGTCGCGGTAACCGAAGCGCAGCACCTGGTCGGGCGTAGGGTTCCAGGTCGCCTTGAACAGCCACGATTCCATCTGGCTGGAGGTATTGGTCACTTCGTCGCCCGGGCGCAGGCGGTTGGCCATGGTGATGATGTAGTCGCCGGCGCCGATGTTCTCCACCGGCTGTGAGTAGTAGCCAGCGCCGCGCTTGCCGGCGAAGTAGTTGCCACGGTCGCGGTAGGCATAGGCACCGAACAGGCTCAGCGTGTCCGACTTCCAGCCCAGGGCCAGGCGATAGGCATGGTCTTCGCCATCGAAGACGTTGTAACCGCCGCCACCGGTATGCGGTTGCACGCGAAGGGTCGGATCATTGGTCGGGCTGCCGGTGGCCAGTTCCGGCACGTCGCGGTGGTTCATGCCGGTGTACAACCGGCCCGGCAGACGTGGTGCCACCGCATTGCTGCTGCCTTCGATCTTGAACTCGCCGCCGAACGACTCGCCTTCCGGCACCACGTCGTCAACGTCCAGTGTCTTGATCACCACGCCGCCGCCGATGCCGGTGGTGACGTTGCGGGTCAGTGATGGCCCCTTGAAGATCTGCATGCCGCCGATCAGGTTGGGATCGACGTAGTTGCGGTTGCCGATGCCGTTGTAGCCGCGCCAGGCGGTGACCGCCTGCTCGGTGCCGTCGATGGTGACCGGCACGCGTCCCGGCCCCTGCACGCCACGGATGTTGACGTCGAGCGCGCCACTGTTGCGCGCATCGCCACTGAACACGCCGGCGACGCCGTTGAGCAGGTCCGAAGGCGTCGCGCCCTTGTAGCGCTCGATCTCGGTGCGGCCGAGGTAGGCGGTGGAGAGGTCCAGGTCGTAGACCTCGTCCTGGCCGCGCAGGTCGCGCTGCGCACCGGTAGCTTCGATGCCTTGCTGCCCGGTGACGCTCAGCGTGCCGGTGACGAGCGGGGTGCTCGCGCCAGCGGTAGCAGCGCCGCTGCGCGTCACCACGGCGGTGCCGGGCTCACGCCATTGCCAGGCCAGTCCGCTGCCAGCCAGCAGCTGGTCAAGCGCCTGCGCCGCACTGAGCTGACCCTTGATGGCCGTGCCCTGCAGGCCGCTGACATCGTTGGACACGAACAGGATGCGAACCCCACCCTGGTCCGCCAGTCGGGTCAGCGCGCTGTCCAGGGACTGTGCCGGGATATCGAAAGCGGTGCGCTGCGTGGACCCGCTGGCGACGCTGCTCTGTGCGGCGGCATACAGCGGTGCATTGAGTGCCAGGGCGATGCTGACCGCCAGCACGGCGGGCAGTCGCAGGGAACGGCGGGAAAAGTTGGAAGGGCTCATGGGTCCGACGAAGGAATAGGAAGAGGACGCCAGGAAGTACTGGCGTTGACTTTATGAGAATAAGTCTCATTCCTATAGACGACCGTCGCGGGCGAAACTTGCAGCGTCAGCAGGAAAAAATTTGGCCGCCGCTTCATCTGCCTGCACGGCGGGCCGCTTGCAGGGTTACAGCGCTGCTCGGCGGCTCAGCGGATCACGGTCAGCAGCGGCAGGCGGATCAGTTCCGCACCGGCCAGCGCGGCGATATTGCGCAGCAGCGCATCGATGTCATCCAGCTCGAACACGCCGGTGAGCTGCAGTTGCTGCAGCGACTCACCCATCACGACGATGCGCCCCGGCACGTGGCGCTGCAGTTCGCCGGCGATGGCCGCCACGCTCTGCTGGTTGAAGATCAGCTTGCCGCGGACCCAGGCGGTCAATGCACCGGCATCGACGGTCTCGGCCTTGCCCAGTACATCGGCGCTGAAGGCAACGCGCTGGTTGGGGATCATTTCGATACTGGCGCCGGCCCGGTTGCGCAGCTCGGCCAGGCCGGAGACAACGGTCAGCGTGCTGCGGCGTGATTCGCGGTGCAGGGCAAAGCGGCCAACGCTGCAATGGACGCTGCCGTCGCGGCTCTCGATCACGAAGGGCCGCTGCGGGTCGGGGGCTACGTCGAACAGCAGTTCACCGGCGGCCACCGATACGGTGCGGCGGACGTTGGAGAACGCCTGCGAGAATGCGCTCTCGCTGTTGAGCCAGGCGGTCGATCCGTCACCCAGTGATGCCTGCCGGCGCTGGCCGATGCGGGTGCGGTGGTCGGCAAGCACGCCGCTGACTGGCCCCAGCATGCCCGTACCAACCACGCCAGCCAGCGCAGCTGCCGACAGCCCGCCTGCCAACACCGCGCGGCGGCTGATACGGCGCGGTGCAGGTGTCAGCGCCTGCACCCAATGGCGGTGCTCGGCCGCAAGCGCGGTCTGGCCGACGCCATCGAGCAGCGCGAATGCCTGCCGCGCAGCCTCGGCATGGGCCGGGGAGCGCTGGCACCAGTGCTCGAACGCGGCTTTATCGCCCGCAGACGGACGCGCACCCAGGCGTATCACCCACTGGATGGATTCGTCATTGAGCGCGTTGTTCCGGGTTCGGAAGCGGTCGAACATCGTGGCGTGGCTAGGGGGCTGCGCTGGAAAAGGGGGTGTCTACCTATAAGACGTTTCGCCAATGCCAAAGTTGCAGTGGCTGCAGTGATCATCTTCCATCATTGTCCTCACATTGGCCCGAGGCGGTCGCGACAATGCCGCAGCGCCTGCGCCAGGTACTTGGCCACCATGCTCTCGGATACGCCAAGCCGGCGCGCGATCAATGCATGCGACAGGCCGTCGACGCGAAACAGCAGCAAGGCCAGGCGCGCATTGGGCGGCAGCTCACGCAAGGCCTCATCGAGCTGCCGCAGGCGGTCCTGGGCGATGGCATTGCGCTCCGGGCCGGCGACAGGGTCGGCCTGCTGGGGGTCGGGTTCGCCGTTGCCGCCTGCGCGCTGCTCACGACGCGCCACGTCGATGGCGAGATTGCCGGCAACGCGGAAAATGAAAGCGCGCTGGTCGCGGATCTGCTCCTGCTGCACACGGCTATCGGTCTCGAGCAGGCGCAGGTAGGTTTCCTGCATGACCTCTTCGGCACGACTGCTGTCGCCCGTACGTCGCCGCAGGTGCCGCTTCAACTCGCCGTACAGGCCAAGGAAGGCATCAATCAGGCGCGAGCTCGGCGCAGTCATCAGTGCTGGCAGCCGGCGGTGGCATGCAGTTGAGACATGCAGGCAGGCGCGATGTGGGGCAGGGCAGGCGCATGGCGTTGCTTTCGCCAGCGTGGCCCGTGGTTTGACAGCAGCGGCATGGGAATCTCTCCACGGCGCTCGGCGCCGGCATCGGGTGGTCGGCTGGCCGCTATGCTCGCTGACTGGCACATCATACGTTCATCGCCGATGGCGTGTCAGTTCCGCGCCTGGGCTGGCAGTGTTCCAGGCGGCCATGGAACATGGCACATGGCAGAACCTGGGCGGTTCCGTGGAGATGAAGGGGGCGAGCGTTGCCGACGCCACGCGACTGCCACCGGCAACGGAGCAGGCTGGGCTGATCTGGCACGACTGCGCGCACGTCAACGCCGTGGGCAGGCCACGCACGGGCAATGGGTTCCACGGCGGCCGCCACCCGGGCTGGATGGATGCCATGCAACAGCGGCAGCAACCGAACCAGCTCATCCCGTCCAGATTCTGGCCGTGTCCTTGCTTTGCTTTCTTCCCGCCCGCAGCGCCCGACCCACACGCGACCCGGTTCTGCGCTCAAGCACGCAGTCGATGTAGTCAGCGGCCAGCAGCAGGCCGTCGAGATCGGCGTTGCAGCTGATCCCCAGTTCGGAGAACAGATAGACCAGGTCTTCGCTAGCCAGATTGCCTGCCGCACCCGGAGCATGGCTGTCACCGCCAAGCCCGGAAACAGCGCCATCGAACGCACGCACGCCATGTTCCAGTGCTTCGATGACATTGGCGATGGCCAGGCCGAAGGTGTCATGGAAGTGCATGGCCACGCGGTGCATCGGCACTTCGCTGGCACAGGCACGCAGCAGCACACCAACCGAGGCTGGGGTGCCCCTGCCTGTGGTATCGCACAGGCTGATCTCACGGCAGCCCATATGGTAGAGCGTGCGCACGATACGGATGACCTCCGCCGTCGTCACCGCTCCACCGAATGGGCAATTGATGATCGTCGCCAACGTGGCACGGACCTGGATGCCGAGTGCCAAGGCATGCTCGCTGATCTCGTCAGCACGGCGCAGGCTTTCGCTGATGTTGCAGTTGAGTATTGCGCGGCAATAGGCATCCGACGCGGCCGCGGTGATGGTGATATCACGGAAGCCATTGGCGACTGCCATCTCCAGCCCCTTCATGTCCGAAACCAGCGCGGAGCGGACACGGTCAATCGGCGCTGGCCCCAGCAGCGTGCATAGCGCCGCGGTATCGGCCATCTGCGGCACCCGGCGTGGTGGAGTGAACGAGCCCAGTTCGATTTCCCTGATGCCGGCCGATTCCAGCAATTCGATCAGGTTCATGCGGACCATGGCCGGCAGTGCCTTGGCCTGGCGCTCAAGGCCGCTGCGCGCGCCAAGCTCGATGATGCGGACATGATCTTCCTGGGCTTCATCGTGGCTGTCCATCATCGCCGCCGCAACTTGTCGAGCGCAGTTATCGCGAGATCCAGGTGGATGCTCTGCGCGGACAACTGGGCTTTGACCACGTGAACGATCTCACTGTCGATGGCGCCTGCCAGCAATGCCAGGTCGTAGGCGTGTTGGCCGGGATCACCCTGAGCGACCGCCTCGGCAGCATGTGCATGCAGGTTGATCAGGCTCTGCGCCAAACCGATCGCCGCGACTGCGGGAGTGAGTGGATACGTAAACGGAATCTTGGCTGCGTCGCGCGTCGCAGTGCCGGTGTAGTCCGCGTCCGCCTGCAGCGGCAGCGAGATTCGTCCCGCCAGATGACCGTGGTGATCGCGGTACCAGATCACCAGCGGCACCCCGGAGTCGTCGATGGCTGTCCAGGTAGTGCGCTTGTTGCCGCTCGCAGCTCCAGTGGCAGCAAGCACGGAATTCGCCGTTGCGAGAATGTCCGCGTTGCGCTTGTGGACGCGCTCCCTGGCCAAGCAGGTGAAATTGTGAAGATCAACGACACGTCCTGCCAGCGCATAGCCCGTGGCGGCGGCAAGCGAAAAGGTGCCCGGGTCGAAAGCCACCTGCGCGCGTAGCAACTGGTGACTGGCGACCTCGGTGGTTGACGCCCCCGTCTTCGTCCCCATGGTCAACTGCTCAATCAACGGTGCCAGCTTCGCGATCAGCTCGTCGATGACCCGGATGTCAGATCGATCTGGGATTTCCAAAAGCACTGAAACTTCCAGCTGCGGCTCCATGGCGCTGCTCATGCGCACCACTGCTTCAAGCTCCTTGCAGCCGCCGCCACCCGAGACGAGTCCAGGGGTCATCGCGTTGACGAGTCCGACCAGCTGGTTGCGTAGCTGCAGTACCTGCTTGCGCGCACCATGCACGTCGCGGATCGCGCTGAACTGGATGCTGGCACGCAGCAGCCGGGCGGCACCAAACACATGAAACCCACCGGTTGGATGCGAGAGCTGGGTAATGCGTCGCAGGATGTGTGCCTGTCCCAGCTGACGCTCCGCGATTGCTACGCGCTGGCTACTGCCGTTGATCGGCACTTCGTCGATGAAGCTTATTGGCTGGTTCAAATGGATGTGCTGATTGCCAGGCATTGGCATCGGAACGGCGCCATTCACTGGCGCTGTTCCGGAAGCGCTGTCCAGTCTTATGCCAATGCCTGGTTTGCGCGGAATGTGCGCTATTGCTGGCGTCGAATCGGACGACGCTGTGTGCTCTGCATGTGCATTGATTGCGTTCAACGGTGATTGTCCCGGTCGATCCATCTGCGTCGAGCATTACTCAATCAACGGAACGCCGTGTGCTCTGAAGCGTGCGGGCGAAAGGTACAGTTTTCTCGTACAGATAGGCTGCAGCGGCGTGTCTGCCAATTCATATCAAAATGTCTATTTATGCTCTTTACAGCGTGCGCTGGCGCATAGATACAGTGAGCGCCCCCCGAAGAATTCTGTATGGATCCCTATGCGCTCTGAACCACGGAAGATTTCTCTAGCGGAAAAAGTAGCGATGGACATCGGTCGCCAGATCCTTGCCGGTGTACTGAAGCCAGGAGACAAGCTGCCGTCCTTGCGCGAGTACGCGCGATTGAATGGCTATTCGAAGAACACTGTGATCTCGGCGTTCGACCTGCTTGGCGAGCGGGCGCTGGTGGAGGCACAGCACGGCAAAGGATTCTTTGTGCGCGGCGTGGAAGCGCCGCCGGAACGGGATGTTGATGAGGAACCCGTTGGTTACAGCAGGGTTATCGACACGTTGTGGATGATGCGCCAACAGGCCATCCGTGAGCCTGGGCGGTCACACCTGGCCGAAGGCTTTCCGCCGGTTGATTGGTTGACCTACATGCGACTTGATCGCTTCCACCGGCAGGTCGCTCGCAGTGGCATCGGCAGCTTGTTTCGATACGGCAACCGTTACGGCTACCTGCCGCTGCGGCAGCAGTTGATCCGCCGCATGGCCATGCATGGCATGGAGCTCGGCCCGCGGCAGCTGGTGACCACGTTTGGCGCAAATCATGCGCTGGACCTGATCATCCGACGCTACGTTGCGCCGGGCGATACGGTGTTGGTGGAGCAGCCGGGTTACTACCCGCTGTTCGGAAAGCTGCAACTGCAAGGCGCGAAGCCGATCGCCATCACACGCCGCGTGGACGGTCCCGATCTTGCCGAGTTCGAGGCGGCGCTGCTGGCCAGCAAGGCGCGCGTCTTCTTCATGCAGACCACCGCACACAACCCGACCGGAACCGACGTGTCGCCCGAGGTTGGCAAGCGACTGCTGGAGCTGGCGGCGGCGCACAACGTGCTGATTGTCGAGAACGATGCAATGGCAGATTTCAAGCCGAATTCTGCGTTTCGCCTGTCTTCGTTGTCGCAGTTCAGGAATACGCTGTATGTGGGCAGCTTCTCGAAATCGGTGTCGGCGGCATTGCGCAGTGGTTTCATCGCCGGCGAGAACGCACACATCGAAGAGCTGGCCGACCTGAAGATGCTGCTGCACATCGGCAGCAGCGAGTATGGGGAGCGCGTGTTGGAGGCGATCCTGCGCGAAGGCAATTTCCTGCGCCACGTTGGGCGTTTGCAGGACCGGGTGCGCGCTGCCACCGCGGAGGGGTTGGAGGTGTTGAATCGACTGGACGCAACCGTCTACGCGACGCCAGAACAAAGCCTGTATCTATGGGCACGTTTCGATGGCATCGACGACACCCGCACGCTGACCGCTCGCTTGCTGTCGCGCGGTGTTGTGCTGGCGCCGGGCGCGTTCTTCAACATCGACTCCGAGCAGGTGTCACCGTGGACACGTTTGAACGTCGCCTATTTGAATGACAGTGTTTTCATCGACAGCCTGCGCGAGGAATTGGACCAGGCCGCGGCGATGGCCTGATGATGGCGAGCCGGAACGGAATGAGCGCCCGGTACGGCGATGCATGGCGAGTGTTCAATGCCAGTCGGAGAGCGAAAGCTTCAATTCGGCGTTGAAACCTTTGGCTGACTGCAGCGGTATCGCGAAGATGTTCGGTGCCTGTTGGTTGATACCGATCGCCTTGGTGCGGGCGGTATCCAGCTCGGCCTCATTCTTCGGTCCACCTGCCCATTGGTCGTCACTCCAGACATAACGCAGGCGCCAGCCGCCTGCGTCGTCGGGCTTGGCGAAGACCACCAGCGTGTTGCGAAACAGGTATTCACCCGGGATGTGGTTCTTCAGGAACAGCGCGCCGTCCACCTGATAGCCGGCGTTGCTGACCGCCAGGTCGATCGAGAACGCGATTTCGCTGCCGGCCAGGATCTTGCTGCTGTCCAGGAACACCGAGAACAGCACGGTAGAGCGTTTGTCCTGCAGCAGGTTGCCCTGTGCGTCGAAGATGTCACCGTACTCGCGACGGATGGCGCATTGGTTGGCCTGGGTGCGCGAGGTGAGCTCGTAGGTGTAGGCGCCGCGCGGGGCGACGGTGGCCTCGATGTAGTACGAGGACTCGATCTTCTTGCCGCGCTTGCGGGCGGCCTCGATTTCCGGCGGGAAGGGCAGGGCGGTGATGTCGAGCTGGGCGGTGGCGCAGGTGTCGCCGAACAGGAAGCGCACCAGGTTCTGGTAACCCTCCTCGGAATTGACGATGCCGAAGTAGCCGCTATGGCTGCGGTTGACGAAGGCCCGCGGCGAGCCTTCGACATAGGCGTTGGCGATACGAACCAGCCCGTCGCTCAACGCACCTACTGCAAACGAGGACAGCCCATGCGCGGCGGCGTAATCGCGTGCGTTGGTGCCGATCAGGCAGAACAGGCGCTCGGGCGGAAATCCCGAGGTGCCCAAGGTGTTGACCTTGTCCCTGGGCACCTTCAGGTACTTGCCCATGTTGCTGCGGTTGAAGTTGTTGATGTCGTTGATCGACAGCAGGTTCGGCAGGTTGATGCCGCCGACCTCGATGCCGTTGTGCGGCGTGGCATAGGTGAAGGCCTTGTCGACCATCGCCCGCACCTCGGCACTGGCCACGTCCGGGTTCTGCAGCAGGCAACGGCAGATCAGCCCGCCCATCGAATGGGCGACCAGATAGACGCGGAATTCCTTGCGCATGGCCGCGTTGTTGCCACAGATGCTGTCGCGCAGTTGTTCGATGCGTTTGCCCAACGCGGCGGCGGCATCGACGATGGACGGCGTCTTGCCATCGCCGAAGGCCGGGTCTGCCGGGTCGTAGTAGCGATGGATGACGATGCAGCGCGGCGAGATGCGGTCGCGACGCTCGGCGCCGAATTCGTAGACGTCGCGGTAGTTGTAGTCCTTCATCAAGCGCACCAGCGGTGACTCGAAGACGAACTTGACGATGCTGCCGTCCTGCGCCTGGCGCATCTTGGTGGAACCGGCCTCGAAGCCCATGAATGGCGTGGAGGTGGTTTCGACGATTTCGTCGCGGGTCATCGCGTAGCCGCGCACGTAGATGATCGGGAAGTAGGGGCGCTCGATACGTTCCATGGCCGGTCTCCGCGGGGGCTGCTGGCGATGGTGAACGGATTTTTGGGATTTGTCTTGAATGTGGTGCTTTGAGAGCTGACCCCTCCCCAGCCCTCCCCTTGGCTGTGCCAAAGGGAGGGGGCCAAGCTCTGCCCCCTCCCTTGCGCGAAGCGCAGGGGAGGGCTGGGGAGGGGTAAAGCCTTTGCTGTTGCAGTGGCTCCAAGCAAGCGACAAAACCCCCAGCAACCTACCCCTCACCCCCAACCTCACCCCGATCCAACTGCCGATAGCCAATCGCCTCGGTCAGGTGCAGCCGTTGAATCCCAGGCTCCCCTGCAAGGTCGGCAAGCGTCCGCGCCACCCGCAGGATCCGGTGCATCGAGCGTGCCGACAGCTGCAATCGCTCCATCGCCTGTTCCAGCAGGTCGCTGTCGGCGGCGGATAGCACGCAGTCCCGCAGGGTTTCAGTTTGGCCAAGATGTGCGTTGGCCTTGCCGGCACGCTGCAGTTGCCGCGCCCTTGCCCGCATCACCCGCTCGCGCACCTGGGCGCTGCTCTCACCAATAGCGGCATCACCTCGCAACTCGCTGGGTGCCAGCCGCGGCACCTGCAGATGCAGGTCGATGCGGTCCAGTAGTGGTCCGGAGATGCGCGCGCGATAGCGACGGATGCTTTCCGCAGAACAATGGCAGCGGCCACTGCTGTCGCCGGCCCAACCGCAGGGACACGGGTTCATTGCTGCGACCAGTTGGAATCGCGCCGGAAACTCCATGCTGCGTGCCGCGCGTGAGACAGTGACCGTGCCGGACTCCAGTGGCTCGCGCAGGACCTCCAATGCGTGCCTGTTCCACTCCGGCAGCTCGTCCAGGAACAGCACACCGTTGTGCGCCAGAGAGATTTCGCCAGGTCGCGGATGCGAGCCACCACCAACCAGCGCAACCGCGCTGGCAGTGTGGTGTGGCGAGCGATAGGGACGTTGCCGCCAGCGACTCGGATCAACGCCGCGCCCGCTGATCGAGGCGATGGCTGCGGATTCCAGCGCTTCTTCTTCGCTTGCCTCGGGCAGGATGCCGGGCAGACGGGAGGCCAGCAGGGTCTTGCCACAGCCGGGTGAGCCCAGCAGAAGCAAGTGATGGCCGCCTGCTGCGGCAATCTCCAAGGCCCGTCGCGCATGTTGCTGACCACGTACATCGCTGAGGTCAGCAGGCGCGGCCGGTTCTGTTGACGGTACCTGTGCATCGGGCAGCTGCTTGCTGCCGTTCAAAGCTGCGCACACTTCCAGCAAGGTGCGTGCGACTTTGACTTCTGCGTGCTGGGCCAGTGCCGCTTCGCCGGCGTTGCCCGGCGGCACGATCAGACAGCGCTGGGCGTTGGCGGCTGAAATGGCGGCCGGCAACGCACCATCTACCGCACGCAATTCGCCGGTCAGTGCCAGCTCGCCGATGAACTCGTAGTTGGCCAAGGCATTGCGGTCGATCTGACCGCTGGCAGCGAGGATGCCGAGGGCGATGGGCAGGTCAAAGCGACCGCCTTCCTTGGGCAGGTCCGCCGGTGCCAGATTGATGGTGATGCGCCGCGCTGGATAGTCGAACTGCGCGCAGAGAATGGCGGCGCGCACCCGGTCGCGTGATTCGCGCACAGCGGCCTCGGGCAGGCCGACGATCTGGGTGAAGGGCAGGCCGCCGGACAGGTGCACTTCCACCTGCACCAGCGGTGCGTGCACACCCGCGCGGGCGCGGCTGTGCACCAGCGCCAGGCTCACCGCCCGGCGCTCAGGCGTTCTTGTCGGTGGCGCGGCTTTCCAGGGCGGCGACGGCGTGTTCCAGCGCGTCGAGCTTTTCACGGGTGCGCAGCAGGACGGCACGCTGCACTTCAAATTCTTCGCGGGTGACCAGGTCCAGCTTGCCCAGCCCTGCCTGCAGTGCGCTCTTGAAGGTGGCCTGCAGTTCTTCGCGCGAGTCGCGCAGGCCCGGCGGCACCAGGTCGCTCAGGCGGCGGGCCAGCGCATCAATGTGGTTGAGGTCGATCATTGGGGTTTCTCCGCAGGGGTGAGCCGAGCCTAGAGGGCGGCTGTTGGTTGCGGGCATCGGTATCCGTTATTGCCAATGGTAAGGATAGTCCGGAAGCTTGCTAGTGGCACGTCAGCCTGCGCGGTATGCTTCAGGCATCACCCAAGGAGCCGACCTATGAAGATGATCATGGCCATCGTCAAGCCGTTCAAGCTGGACGACGTGCGTGAGGCGCTTGCCGAACGCGGCGTGGCCGGTATCACCGTCACCGAGGTCAAGGGCTTTGGCAGGCAGAAGGGTCACACCGAGCTGTATCGCGGTGCCGAGTACGTGGTCGATTTCCTTCCGAAGGTGAAGATCGAGGTCGCGGTGACCGATGCGCAGGCCGACGAGGTGGTGGAAGCCATCGTCAAGGCCGCCGGCACCGGCAAGATCGGCGACGGCAAGGTGTTCGTGTATGACCTGGGCAGCGTGGTGCGGATCCGTACCGGCGAGCTGGATGGGGATGCGCTTTGAGGTTTGTGGGCTTTGGGGCTTTGGGGTTTTGAAGCTTTAGAGCTTTAGAGCACCCCTCCCCAGCCCTCCCCTGCGCTACGCGCAAGGGAGGGGGCCAAGCTCTGCTCCCTCCCTTTGGCGCAGCCAAGGGGAGGGTTGGGGAGGGGTAGGCTTTAGCCCTTGATCTGCCGATAAAGCCGTTTCCACGCATTACGCACCACCTGCACCCAGCCCGGTTCGGCCAGCGCTGCGGCCTGCTCGGCGGACGGCTTCAGTCCGGTCAAACGCTGGCGCATCTTCACCAGGTTCTTCATGTCGCTGCGGCGCAGCTGGCGGAAGATCGGCCAGTTGCGCAGCCAGCGCGGTGCCCGCAACGCCGAGGTGAAGTCCAGCAATACCGGCACGCCGGCGCTGACCACCACATTGGTGCCGTGCAGGTCGTTGTGGGTGATGCCGGCCGCATGCAGGCGCGCCAAGGCGTTCTGCAGCTGGTCGAAGACTTCCTGGCTCACGCCCTGCACGCCGGCACTCAAGGTGTCGCCTGGGATGAATTCCATGCCCAATGCCAGACCGCCAAGGGTGCCCAGCAGCGCCGGCGCGTGCTTCCAACCCTGCAGGCGCTTGAGCACCTTGGCCTCGCGGCGTACCAGCAGGCGCGCCACCGGCGACAGGGGGGTGCCCTGGTAGCGGCGGTAGTCCTTGACCACGGCCGGGCGGCCGTCCAGTTCGGTGCGGTAGACGTCAGGCTCCAGCAGGCGCTCGCCGCGCTTGAGCAGATGGTGGGCGGGAACAACCGCGTGTTCGCCGTCGAAACTGGGCAATGTGTTCATCAAAACCTTCCTGACGCGGGCATGGCGCGGAAAGCGTCTTGCAAAGCCGGTCTAACGTGCCCGAATGGGCGGGGATGTGCGGTAATTATAAAACTGCACAGTCCATGAATTGCTGAATGTAAAAAAAATGTAGGAATCGTGTGACGGAAATGATTGTTGCGATGGCGTGGCTGATGTGACGCGCGCCTGTGTGCGTCATGGCCGGAAAACGAAAAACCCCGCGCCGTTGCGGGCGCGGGGTTCGATTCACGGCGCTGGCAGCGGGCTTATTCGCCCAGGGCCTTGGCCACGAACGGCGGGCTGACCAGCACGCCGGTGTGCAGCGGGGCGGTGTAGTACAGGGTGTCGAACGGCTTGGCGGCCGAATCGGCCTCGCGGAAGCCGAAGCCGAAACCGGCCTGCTTGCTGGCCACGGTCACCGACCACCAGCCGGTCGGGTAGCACGGCTGCGGGAACGGCAGGGTCTTGAACGACTGGAAGCCGGCCTTGCCCATTTCCGAACGCATGTCCTTGATCAGCTCCAGCAGGGCCAAGGGCGACTCGCTCTGCTGAACCAGCAGGCCGTCGTCCTTCAGGGCGCGGAAGCAGCTTTCGAAGAAGGCCTTGTTGAACAGGCCTTCGGCCGGGCCGACCGGGTCGGTGGAGTCCACGATCACCACGTCCACGCTGCCCGGGGCGCAGTTGGCCATGTAGGCCACGCCGTCGTCGAACAGCAGCTCGGCGCGGGCGTCACCGTTGGATTCGCACAGTTCCGGGAAGTACTTCTCGGCCATGCGGGTGACCTGCTCGTCGATATCGCACTGGGTGGCGCTCTCCACGCCCGGGTGCTTGAGCACTTCGCGCAGGGTGCCGCAGTCGCCGCCGCCGATGATGACCACGCGCTTGGGCGCCGGGTGGGTGAACAGCACCGGGTGGCTGATCATCTCGTGGTAGAAGAAATTGTCCTTGGTGGTCAGCATCATGGCGCCGTCGATGACCATCAACTTGCCCCAGTCGGTGCTGTCGTAGATCTCGATCTTCTGGAACGGCGACTGCACCTCGTCCAGCTTGCCGGTGATGCGGAAACCAATAGCCGAACCGGTCGGCTGGAAGTGTTCGATGAACCAGTTTTCGTTGGAGGTCATGATGATTCCTGGGTGCAATGGACTTTTCCCTTCTCCCGCGGGCGGGAGAAGAGCCTGTCCCCGCGAAGGCGGGGATGCCCCGAAAGGGCGGATGAGGGTAAGGGCGAAGCCTGACATATTCAGGTTTCACGCTTACCCTCACCCCCGACCCCTCTCCCGGGGGGAGAGGGGAGGAGGCGCGGGCGCGGATTGTAACGGACCCTTGCCCCGCTAGCGTTAGAATGCGCGTCCTTATTTATCCACAGCTGAGAGTTGCTACGCCGATGAGCGATTGGTCCCTCGAACAGGCCCGCAAGACCTATTCGATTCCGCACTGGTCTGATGGTTATTTCGACGTCGATGCCGCCGGGCACGTCGTGGTCCGTCCTGCAGGCGCCCAGGGCGCGGCGGTGTCGTTGCCGCAGGTTGTCGATTCGGCGCGTGCCGCCGGCGCCAAACTGCCGTTGCTGGTGCGCTTCCCGGACATCCTCGGCCAGCGCCTGGGCAAGCTGCAGGCAGCCTTCGCCCAGGCCCAGTCCGACTGGGATTACGCTGGCGGCTATACCGCGGTCTACCCGATCAAGGTGAACCAGCACCGTGGCGTGGCCGGCACCCTGGCCAGCCACCACGGCGAGGGCTTCGGCCTGGAAGCCGGTTCCAAGCCGGAGCTGATGGCGGTACTGGCGCTGAGCCGGCCGGGCGGGCTGATTGTCTGCAACGGCTACAAGGACCGCGAGTACATCCGCCTGGCCCTGATTGGTCGCAAGCTCGGCCTGCAGACCTATATCGTCATCGAAAAGCCGTCCGAGCTGAAGCTGGTGCTGGAGGAATCCAAGGCACTGGACGTGAAGCCGGGCTTGGGCGTGCGCATGCGCCTTGCCTCGCTGGGCGCCGGCAAGTGGCAGAACAGCGGCGGCGACAAGGCCAAGTTCGGCCTGTCCCCGCGCCAGCTGCTGGACCTGTGGAAAGCGCTGCGTGACACCGAGTACGCCGATTGCCTGAACCTGCTGCATTTCCACATGGGCAGCCAGATCAGCAATGTGCGCGACATCGCCAACGGCATGCGCGAAGCCACCCGTTACTTCGTCGAGCTGTCGCAGCTGGGCGCCAGGATCAGCCACGTCGATGTCGGCGGCGGCCTGGGCATCGATTACGAAGGCACCCGTTCGCGCAGCTACTGCTCGATCAACTACGGCCTCAACGCCTACGCCAGCAACATCGTGCAGCCGCTGGCCGAAGCCTGCGAAGCGCATGGCCTGACCCCGCCGCGCATCATCACCGAGTGCGGCCGCGCAATGACCGCGCACCACGCGGTGCTGATCGCCAACGTGTCGGAAGTGGAGCAGGCAGCCGAAGGCCGCGTGCCGGAAGCGCATGACGACGAGCCGGCGGCGATCCGTCACCTGCGTGAGATCCACGAGGAACTCGACCAGCGCCCGGCGGTGGAACTGTTCCAGGAAGCCCAGCATTTCCATGCCGAGGGTTTGAGCGCCTACGCACTGGGCCAGATCGACCTGCCGCAGCGTGCGCGCATCGACGACCTGTTCTACGCGATTGCCAACGGCGTGCGTGCGCGCCTGAGCTATGACGAAAAGAGCCATCGCCCGGCGCTGGACGAACTGAATGACCGCCTGGTCGACAAGTACTTCGTCAACTTCAGCGTGTTCGAATCGATCCCGGATGCATGGGCGATCGACCAGGTGTTCCCGATCGTGCCGATCGAGCGCTTGAACGAGCGCCCCGAGCGTCGCGGCGTGATCGCCGACATGACCTGCGATTCCGATGGCATGGTCAAGACCTACGTCGAGAACGAAAGCCTGGACAGCTCGCTGCCGCTGCACGCGGTGCGTCATGGCGAGAGTTACCGCATCGGCTTCTTCCTGGTGGGTGCCTACCAGGAAATCCTCGGCGACATCCACAACCTGTTCGGCGATACCGATGCGGTGGAAGTGGTGGTGGAAGACGACGGCTACGTAATCACCCAGCAGCGTCGTGGTGACACCACCGACGTGATGCTGGATTACGTGGGCTACAGCCTGGACGACCTGCGCACGGCCTACCGTGAGCGCGTGGCCGCCGCCGATCTGTCGGCAGAACGCGCGGCGGAGCTGGATGCCGCGCTGGAAGCGGGCCTGACCGGCTACACCTACCTGTCGGACGAACCGCTGGGCTGATCCAACAGCCCATGCAGGGAAACAGCGAACGCCGCGCCGGTCCGCCTGCGCGGCGTTTTCTTTGGCTGCGTGGTCTGGTGTGCGCTCAGGCCCGTGGCAGCTGCAGGCTGGCGCACAGACCGCTGCCGGTATTGCGCAGGGTCAAGCTGCCGCCGTAGCTGTTGACGATGTCGCCGACAATCGCCAGCCCAAGCCCGCTGCTGCCGTCGCGCTCGTCCAGGCGTACGCCTCGTTGCAGCACCTGTTGCAGCGCTTCCTCGGCCAAGCCCGGGCCGTCGTCGATGACGTCGATCAGCACCTGCTGATTGTCTGCACGCGCCTGGATGCGCACTTCATGTGCTGCCCAGCGGCCAGCGTTGTCGAGCAGGTTGCCGAGCATTTCCTCAAGGTCGGCGACCGCACCGGCAAAGCACAGCTGCGCATCGATGGCGTCGGCGACGAAGTGAATGCCGCGCTCGCCGTGCACACGCTGCATCAGTCGGCACAGCGATTGCGCGACCGGCGCGACAGCACTGCGTTGATGCCGGTCTGCGGCCATGCCCGAGGCCAGGTAGCGATCAATGCTTGCCTGCATGCGCCGGCTTTGCTCGCGCAAGGTTTGTCGCCAGTGCTCGCCGCTGCCATCGGCCTCGGCATGCAGCACGCTCAGCGGTGTCTTCAACGCATGCGCCAGATCCTGCGCGCTGCTGCGCGCGCGACTGACCATACGCTGGTGATGCGCGAGCAGGGCGTTGAGTTCATCGGCCAGCGGCGCAACTTCGCGCCCCAGCCCCTCGCTGCTGATCTGTGCGGCATCGCCGTGGCGGACCTGTTCCACGCGCGTGCCAAGCGCGCGCAGTGGGCGCAGGCCGAACTGCACCTGGCTGACCAGCACGGCCAGCCACGCCGCGATCAATACCGCCATCGCCAGCGCTGAGCGCTGGCGGAAACGGGCGACATCGGCATCCAGCTGGCTGCGATCACTGGCGACGGTGACCTGCAATGGCGCCTGGCTGCGTGGCAGACGCACCTGTTGGGTGAGGCCGCGCAGGGGCTGCCGCATGGGACCGCTGAAGTCCACGCCGCTTGCCTGGGTGGGAATGTCTGTGATCGGTGGCTGCAGGCTCTCGTCCCACAACGAGCGCGACTGCAGCAACACCTGCCCATCGGTCGTGGCGATCTGCCAGTACGCGCCGGAGAACACCCGCTGGAAGCGGGCATCGTTGGGTTCCTGGCGCAGCGTGAGCTTGCCGCTGGCGTCGATCTCGGCCTGCGCCAATACGGTGAGCAGGTCCTGCTCCAGTTGCGTGTCCAGGTTGTCGCGCGCGGCCTGCTCGAACAAGCGCCCAAGCAATACACCGGCCAGCACCGAGACCAGCACCAGCCCCAGGCCGCCGGCCATCAGCAGGCGTGCACGCAGCGACAGCGTCTTCATGCCGAGGCGACCAAGCGCCAGCCCTGGCCGCGCACGGTCTGGATCATGTCCACGCCAAGCTTGCGCCGCAGCCGTCCCAGCAGCACATCCAGTGCATTGGAATCCGGATCATGGCCGCCGTCGAAGACCTGCTCGCCCAGCCGCTCGCGGCTGACGACGCTGCCCGGATGGTGGATGAAATAGCTGAGCAGGCGAAACTCCTGCGGGCTCAGTGACAGTGGCTGTCCCTCCAGCAGGAAGCGCCCGGCGTTGATCTCCAGTTGCAGCGGCCCACAGCTCAGCTGCGCGCTCGCATGGCCGTTGCTGCGGCGGATCAGCGCCCGCAGCCGCAGGATCAGCTCATCGGCCTGGAAGGGCTTGGTCAGGTAGTCATCGGCGCCGGCATCGAAGCCGGCCAACTTGTCGTGCCAGCGCCCGCGTGCGGTCAGTACCAGCACCGGGAAATCGCGGCCATTGCCACGCCAGCGCTCGATCACGCTGAGCCCATCCAGGCCGGGTAGGCCGAGGTCGACGATGGCTGCCTGCAGTTCCTCGATCTGGCCGAGTTCCTCGGCCTCACGGCCGTCGCTGACGTGGCTGACCACGTAGCCGGCCTGCTCCAGCAAGGGTTGCAGGCGGCTGGCCAGTTCAAGGTCATCTTCGGCCAACAGGATCCGCATCAATCGTCCAGTTCGGTCTTCAGCAGGGCGCCACTGCGGGCATCATAGTCGAGCTCGATGACCACGCCGTCTGCGCGCAGGATCTCCACTTCGTAGATGCCGTCGTCGAGTTCCACTTCCAGCAGCTTGCCGGGGTGTCGCTTCAGCGCGTCGCGCACGATGTTTTCCAGCGGCACGTAGTGGCCCTGCTTCAAGGCCTGACGCGCGGTCTGCTGTGCGGCGTCCTGGCCGTGGGCGATGGCCAGCGGCGTGCCCGCCATCAGCAAGGACAGGCCAGCGAGGGCGACAAGGGTGCGGTAGGAAAACATGGCGCTATTGATACCTCGCCAGGCTAACAATCGACTAACAGCGCTGGCTAGGGTGTTGTTAGACAGGCGGCGGAGACTGTTTGGGCCGGGCTGATCCGGCAGCACTCAAGGAACTCCCCCATGTTGAAGTCATTGTTCGCCACCGCCGCCATTGCCGCGGCATTGAGCACCAGCGCCCATGCACAGACCAAGTCGCTGGGCATGGCCGAGGTCGAGCAGAAGCTGCGTGCCGCCGGCTATACCCAGATCCACGAGATCGAGAAGGACGACGGCTTGTGGGAGGCCGATGTGGCGCGCGCTGATGGCCGCTTCGCCGAAGTGTGGGTAGACCCGGCGACCGGTGAGATCTTCGATGAACACGATGGTCGCGCCCTGTTGGACAGCGAGCAGATCCTGGCCCGTGCCGGCGCCGCTGGCCTGCGCGAGATCCATTCGCTGGAACGCGATGGCGCCACCTGGAAGCTGGAAGCGCGCAATGCCCGCAACCAGCGCGTGGAAGTGCGCATGAGCGGCGTCGATGGCCGCATCCTGCACAGCGAGCGTGATGGCTGGCTGGACTGAGCTGGGCCTCGGCCGAACCCGCAGTGTGCCACCCATGCGCTCTGAACAAGGCCGTGCTGCCTGCGATTGCAGGCAGCCGCGTTCTCCCTGTCAGTCATTGGCGAACAAGCGGCCATCTCCGTGCGCCCTGTCCAGATAGACGGCGAGGCCAACCAGCGCGAAACCGTATACAACAACGCCGCCAATGAATTTGTACATGCGTGCTCCCTTTGACTCTGCTGAAGGTTCCGGGCATCGGATGCGCCGGGCGGTGATCAAGCTTGGGCGAGCTTGGCGACAATCCATGTCGCCATGCGTGCTTTCGCCGGCCCACTGCGCTTGTTCGTGAGCCATCCGGACCATCGGCTCAGCGCAGGAATACGTGCCAACTGACTGCCGACAACCAACCCAAGGCAAGCGCAAATAGAGCAATGAAGGTGGTGCGCATCCGCACATGCGCCTTCATCAGCGTAGCGAACTTCAGCTCGCTAGCCGATTGCTGCGCAATGAGTGCGCGTTCGAACGTGCTGAGGAGGTGAGCCTGGGATGCGAGCTCGCCGGCTTGTTTGTCGATGACGGCGTCACGCGACGTATCCAGTTCCTGCTTCTCATGCAACTCGGCTCGCAGGCTGGAAAGTGCCTCGTTCTGCCATTGGTCGAGTGTGTCGTTCTCTTGGCTGCGTTGGGACAGTGCTGCAATCGTTGCATCGAGGGCGTTGCTGCGTACGGTTGCCAGTTGCGCTTCTGCGTCGAGGCGATTGACAAGGTCCTGGATGCCTTGCGCGTTGCTGTCGATCCGATCCTGGGTGTCCTGCGAGCTGTCCAGGATTCCAGAGATGATGCTGGTTGCCGTTTCCGCCAGGTCGCGACCCTCTTTGCCAAGCCGGGTGATGTTGCCGTTGGCATCCTTGAAGCCACCATCGATGCCGGCGCGCATTTCCTTCATCAACACCACAAGCCCGGCGTAGCTGAGCATGTTCAAGCGAATGGTTTCCTGGATCAGCTCCACCATGCGCTTGTTGATGTTGCCCTGGATCTTGGCGATCTCGCTCAGGTCCTTGGCGGTGCTGGAAGTCAAACGCTGCCAGATGCCGCGCTCCTCGATGGCACGGGAGAGATTCTTTGACTGCTTGATCTCTTCTTCAAGCGACTCGATTTCCTTGAAGAAGCGCTGTGCCATGAACCGCGCCTTCAGCGATTCTTCCTGGGCGGCAAGTGCAGTGCTGCGGGCGGATGCATGGGTTTCGTCGGTGCTGATAGTCATTGAGCTGCTTGCATGAGTGCCGGGTTACGGGGCGCGCTTGGCCAACAAGCGCAGTTTGTCCACGGCGCTCGCATAGCCATCGATTGCGACGTGGGCGTGTTGCGAGGATTCCTCGATCTCCATCCATGTGCTGGAGAGCTCCAGCTGCATCTGGGTGGTGGTGGCAACCACATGCGCATATGAATGGTCGAACATCATCAGCGTCTGTTTCATCTTGAGATGGGCAACAGCATGGCCGCGATGCACGTCGGCCAGCTGCTTGTTCTGGAATGCGATGTGTTCCTTCAGGCGGTCGAAGGCAAGCACGGTGAGCAGGCCCATCGTTCCGCTGAGGATGGCCACCAGCACCGAGGAGATATCCTGGGCAAACGGCGTCAGCAGCGGGATTGATTCGATTGCCTTGGCCACCGATTCCTGCAGCAGCAAGGTGGCCGCGGTGACCAGGCCGCCGGAGAGCAGTTTGAGGACTTCCATGGCGATATCGCTACCGCTCATGCCTTCCGGCGGCAGCGCGATCAACTTGATGGAACGGATCACGGCGAGGGTGGATTCGCGGATGATGGTCACGATGCGCTTGGCCGTGGTCACGAAGCTGTTGATCAGCAGCGTGATCAGGTTGGACAGCAGTCCGGCGAAGCCGGCCATGCCGCCTTCCTTCAGGAAATCAGCCCATTTCTCCTTGAGCGTACTGGCGGTTGCCAGCAGCCGGGCCTTCAGCAGTTCGGCCAGCTGTTTCAGGCTCTGGAAGCCATCGCGGACCAGTTGTTTGACGTCGTCGATCAGGCCGGAAGCCAGGTCTTTCAGGATCATGCCCAGGATCTGCCGCAGGGCGAGCTTGCCGGCTTCCGAGCCGCCCTCGATCAGGAACTCCTTTGACTGCTTCCTGAGCATGGCCAGGTTCTGCTTCCGTTCCACCGCCTTCTTCGATGTTTCGTAGATCTCCTGTGCCTTCTCCATGTCGATGCCGTAGCGCCGATCATTGGTTCCGGCCAACGGTGCCGTCTCCGCGGTGGCCCAGAGCATCAGGTCACTGTCCTGCTTGGACGAATTGAGGGACTTCTCGGTCCAGACCAGGTTTTCCTTGAGCGTTGCGGTCTGCACGCGCTCTTCGGGCGTCTGTGCCAGCTGTCCCTTGGCCGAGCGCTCAATCTCGCCAACCGGGATTACATGGTCACGCGACGGCGTCTTCATATCGCGGCCGGTGTACGCATCCTTGGTATCAGGTGTCGCGGATTTCAGCGGCATCGCTTGCTCCAAGGCCTGGTCATAGGCATGGTGCTTGCCCGGCGCGATGCCTTGCTGCTTGTTGCCGGCGCTGCGATCGATCCGGTTCTCGCGGGATTCCTTCAGCGATTGCAGGCGTTCGGCATCACGCGGTGCGATCAGGTGCTCCTTGCCGTCTGCAAGTGCTTCCTCGAAGTTGTGTGCGGTGGTGATGCTGCCACCATCCTTGTCGGAGAACATGGACCTGCTCAGCCCAAACGGGCCAAGTACCGAGTCAATTACGACATCTTTCAGGTTGTCAGCGAAATCGCTGCACGACACACCGGGGCTGGCGTTGATTTCGGCGATGAGAACGGCGACTTCCTCGTCGATCTCGATGACCAGTTGGCTGGGGGCTGATGTGTTCATGCTCGGGTTCGTCTGCTCACATGTTGATGCGGTGCTGGCAACTTCCGGTCCAGCATTCAAGGGGATGACAGCGGTGTGCTGGTGGTCGCCAGCCCATACATGCGGGCGGTCCTGCCAAGCTTGTCCTCGATGCGGCTGCGCAGGGACTCGGGTGCATGCACGAGGATGTTTTCAGCGAGGCCGAATACCCACCACAGCGTTTCCTGGTCATCGGCGACGTGCGCGGACAGCCGCTCCCAGTCGCTATCGGGCAGCCGCTGCAACACCTGGTCCTTCCTGAGTGGTGTTTCGCGCAATGTCTGCGCGAGCTGCGGGTGGACGTCGGCAACCAGTTCCACCACGCCGGTACCCTGCCTGGGAGTAAAAGCGGCCGTCGGCAGATAGGCGTCCAGATCGAAGTCCTCGTCCCGGGCTTGCGCATCCATGACCGATGCGGACTGGATCCGGTGCAATGCGAAATGGCGGATGTCGGTGTAGTCACCCACGTTGGCCAACAGGTAGGTGACTGGGCCGCGAGATACCAGGCCCTTGCAGTGAAGTTGCAGGGTCTTGGGCTCACCCTTCACCCTGCTCAGGTAGGCAATCTGCAGTTGGCGGCGTTCCAGCAGTGCGTTGGCGACCTGCTCCCATACCTGCGGTGCGACCCCGGCTGGCAACAAGGCCTTGCCATTGGGTAGTACCCGCACGCTGCGTGCCCAGTTGCTCAGGGTGTTGTGCTCCAGCGATTGCAGATGTTGCCGTGCCTGGGTGAACTGCGGCTGCAGCGATGCCAGGACAGCTGGCGGCAGGATCTGCTTCAGATGGTCTTCGGCCAGGTGCATGGCCAGCGCTTCGGCAGGATCGGGTGCAGGCTGGTTGAAATGGGCATCACGGTCGAAGCACCAGCGCACCACTTTGCCGTCCTCGACGGGAATGATCGGGAAGTGGCGGCTGAGCTTGTCGTTGAGGTCACGTTGCAAGGTGCGCAAGGTGATGTTGAAACCACGGTCCTTCAATGCCGCCAGCAGTTCCTGGGTGGTCTTGCCGCGATGGCGTGGAATAAGCCCGAGCGTCACCAGGTTGCGTACGAGAGGGTCCTTGGGATCGTTATCGGGCATCAGCTCTGACCAGTTGGGATGGCTGCATGGGCAGTCGGTTACTGCAGCTACCAGGCAAGCCTGCGGACATGTGGCGACAGATCATGTCGCCGGTCGCTTCGGTGCTTCCCGGACCACGGCGTGGTGGCGATGCCATCACTTGAACAGCGACGGCCTGGCAGTGCTTGTGCTGGTGCGAAGCGCAGGGCTCGAGGCCGGTTCAACAAGCGCGGAGCGGGTACGTGTGAAAGTGACTTCCATGAAACGCAATCCTTTGTTCCTTGCTGCGACAGCGTGATGTTTCCTTCATGGCCGCGCGGGACGCTTGATCCAGTTTGGCACTGCACCTTGGTATCGGCATGGCGGCGCGGAAGTTTAGTCCGGTGTTGCAGCAGATCCGCTGGCGTGGCGCATATGAAACGCCCCGGGATCTTTGCGATCCCGGGGCTTCGTGGGGGTGCTGGATCGCCAAGGATGGTCAGCTCTGGCGGGCCACCTGGAAGCCAGCGAACGACTGGCTCACCGGCATCAACTCGATGCGGTTGACGTTGAGGTGTTCGGGCAGCGTCGCCACCCAGAAGATCTGCTCGGCGATGTCTTCGGCGGTCATCGGATTCGCGCCGCCGTACAGCTGATCGGATGCGGCCTGGTTGCCGTGCGTACGCACCAGGGTGAATTCGGTTTCGGCCATGCCCGGCTCGATCGCGGTCACGCGCACGCCGGTGCCGTGCAGGTCCGAGCGCAGGCCCAGCGAGAACTGGCTGACGAAGGCCTTGGTGCCGCCATAGGCATTGCCGCCTGGATACGGGTAGAGCGCGGCGGTGGAGCTGATGTTGATGATCGCACCGCGGCGCTCTACGAGCTTGGGCAGCAGGTGATGGGTCAGCGTGACCAGCGCGGTGATGTTGGTGTCGATCATCGTGCGCCAATCTTCCAGGCTGGCGTGCTGGGCTGCAGCGGTGCCCTGGGCGAGACCTGCGTTGTTGACCAGCAGGTCGATGTCGCGGAAGGCCGGCGGCAACGCTGCAAGAGTGGCCTCCATTGCGGCGGCATCGCGGATGTCGAAGGCGGCGGCGTGGATCTTGTCGGCGCCGAATTCTTCAACCAGCGGCTGCAGGCGCTCGGCACGACGACCGGTGGCGATCACTTTCCAGCCAGCCGCAGCAAAACGACGGACAGCAGCGGCGCCGAAGCCGGACGTGGCGCCGGTGATCAAAGCGGTCTTGGACATTGCGGAATCCTTGGGGCAGGGGATTCCGATTTTCGCACTTTGCGGCGGTGGGGGTGTGGGGGGAGGTTGATGCCTCAAGCAAGGGCCAAAGCTAAAGCGCCCCCTCATCCCAACCCTTCCCCCGCAGGTGGGAGAAGGGCTAAAGCTAAAGCCAAAGCCAAGAGCCAAAGCCAAGAGCCAAAGCCAAGAGCCAAAGCCAAGAGCCACAGCCAAGAGCCAAAGCCAAGCTCCAAAGCACCCCTCCCCAACCCTCCCCTGCGCCGCAAGGGAGGGGGCTGACTGTGCGATCGACCAGCTCGCAGCGATGCGGAGCGAAGCCGCGCTTCGCTCCCTCCCTTGCGCCGCAGGCGCAGGGGAGGGTTGGGGAGGGGTGCTCTTCGCAGGAAATCAACCGCGGAAGAGAAACCAGCTCTCGAGCAAACGCGCACTCAAAGCCCCAGGTGCCTGCACGTACCGACGCTACAACGGCACCAACAAAAAGCCCCAACATCAAAACGATGTCAGGGCCTAAATGATTGAGAAGCGCTTCGAGCGACCTGTCAGTCGCAACAGCCCCCTTTAGTTAAAGGGGGCGCGCCGACAGGCGCGGGGTTGTGGGTGTAACGGGCACGGGGCCCAAAGTTTGTTTCACAAAATTTGGGGTGAAGCCGCCGTAGGCGACTTCACTGCGCCTTGATCGCCATGGCCTGCAAGCCAGTGCCGTTGAGCTTGGCCTTGGCCTCGGCCAGTTCGCTGGCGGTGCCATACGGGCCCATGCGCACGCGGTATACGGTGTTGCCGTTGATCTGTGCCGATTCCACCCGCGCCGCCAGGCCCATCATCGCGAGCTTGGCCTTGGTCGATTCGGCATCACCCGACGCACCAAACGCACCTGCCTGCAGGATGTAGCGAACATTCTCGGTCGCTGCTGCCGGTGTGGCAGCTGCAACAGTCGCCGCTGGCGCAGCCGCAGCAGGTGCGGGCTTTGGTGCGGTAGCCGCAGGTGCTGGAGTAACGCTGGCAACCTGCGCCGGACGTGCCGCCGTTTCGCTGATCGGCGCTGGTTGGCGAACCGTCTCGCTCACCGGTGCCGGCAACGGACGACCTTCCAGCGCAGCTTGTGCACGCTGCGCCTCGGTCGGCGGCGTGGCAGGGGTAGCTGGCGTTGCTGCTGCAGTAGCGCGGGCCGCAGCCGCACGACGCTGTTCCTCGGCCTTGGCACTGGCGGCCAGCTCGGCATCGGACATCTGTACTTCCGTGCCCGGCAGCAGGGTATAGAAGTCGTACTGGGTGGCTGGCTTTTCCTCCGGCTTGGCACCGGCAGGCGTGGCTGGCTTGTTCGATTCCACCCCGGCGTCGACGTCGGCGTCAGCAACCGGTGCCGGCTGTGCGTCCGGGTTGGGTTGCGGGCCTACGCGCAGGAAACCGTCGCCGTCCTTCTTGAACAGGTTCGGCGCCGCCAGGAACACCACCGCCGCAATCGCCACGCCGGCAACCAGCCACACCCAGCCGGGCGTGCCATTGTCGTTGTTGCGCCGGGCTTGGGTTTTGCCGCGTCGTGCTGCCATGTCTACTGCGTCTCCAGGTGTTTACATCTTTTCCGGGGCACTGACGCCCAGGATGCTCAGGCCATTGGCCAGGGTCTGCCGCGCGGCGCTGGCCAAGGTGAGTTTGGCGTTGCGCTCGGCTGCATCATCCACCAGCACGGGGGTGCCGTGATACCACGTGTGGAAAGCGTGTGCCAATTCACGCAGGTACTGCGCGATCTGGTGCGGTTCCAGCGCGATGCCGGCCGCTTCCACCACTTCCGGGTAACGCGAGATTTCGTTCATCAGTTCCAGCGAGGCGTCGTCGCCCAGGCGCGACAGCGCGGCCAGACCGTCGGCCTGCTTGTAGTCCAGGCCCTTTTCCTGCGCCTGGCGCAGCAGCGAGCACACGCGGGCATGCGCGTACTGCACATAGAACACCGGGTTGTCGCTGCTCTGCTGGCGGGCCAGGTCGATGTCGAAGGTCAGCTGCGAGTCGGGCTTGCGCGCGATCAGGAACCAACGCACCGCATCGCTGCCCACTTCCTCGATCAGGTCACGCAGGGTCAGGTAGCTGCCGGCACGCTTGGACAGCTTCACTTCCTCGCCGCCGCGCATCACCGTCACCATCTGGTGCAGCACGTATTCCGGCCAGCCCTTGGGGATGCCCAGGTCCAGCGCCTGCAGGCCGGCGCGCACACGCGCCAGCGAGCCGTGGTGGTCGGCGCCGAGTTCGGTGATGGCGCGTTCGTAACCGCGCTGCCACTTGCTCAGGTGATAAGCCACGTCCGGCAGGAAGTAGGTGAACGTTCCGTCGGACTTGCGCATCACGCGGTCCTTGTCGTCACCGAAATCGGTGGAGCGCAGCCACAGCGCGCCGCCTTCCTCGTAGGTGTGGCCGGAGCTGATCAGCTGCTGCACGGTCTCGGCGACCTTGCCGTCCTTGTACAGCGAGCTTTCCAGGAAGTAGATATCGAAATCCACGCCGAATGCGGCCAGGTCCAGGTTCTGCTCGTTGCGCAGGTAGGCAACGGCGAAGCGGCGGACTTCCTCCAGGTTCTCAGCATCCTTGGCGCCGACGACCTGGCTGCCCTCAAGGTCCACGGTCTCACCCAGCAGGTAGGCCTTGGCCACGTCGCCGATGTATTCACCGTTATAGGCTTCGGCCGGCCACTGCTCGTCGCCCGGCTTGAAGCCACGTGCACGCGCCTGCACCGATTTGGCCAGGTTTTCGATCTGCACGCCGGCGTCGTTGTAATAGAACTCACGCTTGGCGTTCCAGCCGTTGGCTTCCAGCACGCGGGCAATGCAATCGCCGATCGCACCGGCGCGGCCGTGGCCGACATGCAGCGGACCGGTCGGGTTGGCCGACACGTATTCGACGCCGACGCTGCGGCCGTTGCCGCTCAGGTTGCGGCCGTAATCGTCGGCTTCCTTGAGCACGCTGACCACTTCGCGCTGGTAAGCCACCGGCGAGAGTTTGAAATTGATGAAGCCAGGGCCGGCGATCTCGACATTGACGATGTCGTCGCTGGCCGGCAATGCGGCAAGCAGCGCCTGCGCAACGGCGCGCGGATTGCTGCGCGCGGCCTTGGCCAACAGCATGGCGGCATTGGTGGCGAAATCACCGTGTTCGCGGGTCTTGGGTCGCTCGACCACGAAATCCGGCGGCAGGGTGTCGGCAGGCAAGGTGCCGTTGGCGCGCAAGGCTTCGATGCCTTGGCCGATGAGGGCGCGGAGTTGGGCTTTCACGTGACTATTCTGCTTGAAGCGCGGAACTGACCATTTTACCTGACCTGCGACGAGGCCGCCCGCGGCAGGCCTGCCGGGGTCAGCAATGTCAAAAAAACAGAAAAGCTGTGGCGACCAGCGTTCAAGGGGGATTCCGGTGTCCGACCGGACAGATCTGGGGGCCGGGGTAGGCCGGAGGGGGTTCAGGCTGAGGCGTTCAGACCCAGCCCCGCGCGGCCAGCGACACTGGCGCGCCGTCACCGACCACGAAATGGTCGAGCAGGCGGATATCCACCAGCGCCAAGGCCTGCTGCAGCCGTGCGGTGATGGCGCGGTCGGCCGCCGACGGTTCAGGATTCCCGGACGGGTGGTTGTGGCCGACGATCACCGCCGCAGCGTTGTGGGCCAAGGCCTGGCGGACGACCTCACGCGGATGTACTTCGGCGCTGTCTACCGTCCCTGTGGATAACTCTTCAAAGGCCAAGGCCCGGTGGCGGTTGTCCATGAACAGCACGGCGAACACCTCCTGCGGGCGGTGGCGCAGGCGCTGGGCGAAGTAGCGGCCGGCAGCGGCTGGGTCGGTCAGCGCATCGCCGCGCTCCAGCCCGGCGGCCAGATGGCGCCGGCCCAGTTCCATCGCGGCGCTGAGCTGGCAGGCGCGGGCAGGACCCAGCCCCGGCAATCTGGCCAGTTGCGGTGCGCTGCGGTCCAGCAGTGCCCGCAGCGGGCCGTGCGCATGCAGCAGCTCGCGCGCGGTCTGTACCGCATCGCGCCCGCGCAGGCCCGAGCCGAGGAAAATCGCCAGCAGTTCAGCGTCGGAAAGTGCGGCTGCGCCACGTGCCAGCAGTTTTTCGCGCGGGCGTTCAGCGCTGGGCCAATCACGGATATGCATGAGTGGCAGATTCACCGCCATTTGCCAAAAACTGGATCAGGCGTAACAAAGCCTTCGGTTAAGCTAACCCTTCTTCTGTACCTAGGAATCCCCATCCGTGACCGCCGTTTCCCCCACTTCCCGCCCCTTGGAAGGACAGAAGCTGCTGCTATGCGTAGGCGGTGGCATCGCTGCGTACAAGTCGCTGGAGCTGGTGCGTCGGCTGCGTGATGCCGGCGCCACCGTGCAGGTGGCGATGACGGCTGGTGCGCAGCAGTTCGTCACTCCGCTGAGCTTCCAGGCGCTTTCGGGCCATCCCACCCGGACCACGCTGTGGGACAGCGCCGCCGAGCAGGCCATGGGCCATATTGAACTGGCGCGCTGGGCCGACCGCATCCTCATCGCCCCGGCCACGGCCGACCTGCTGGCGCGGCTGGCGCACGGCAATGCCGACGACCTGGTGACCACGCTGTGTCTGGCCAGTACCGCGCCGCTGACCGTGTGCCCGGCAATGAATCACCGCATGTGGCTGCATCCGGCTACCCAGGCCAACATGGCACTGCTGCGCGAGCGCGGCGTGCAGGTGATCGGGCCGGAGGACGGCCCGCTGGCCGAAGGTGAATCCGGCCCGGGTCGGGTCAGTGAAGCACCAACCATCATTGCTGCGCTTGCCGGCAACCTGGCCCCGCAGGCCCCGGCCAAGCCGGGCCGCCTGAACGGCATGCGCGTGCTCATCAGCGCCGGTCCCACCTACGAAGATCTGGACCCGGTGCGCTATGTCGGCAACCGCAGCAGCGGCAAGATGGGCTATGCCCTGGCCGCCGCCGCCGCCCGCCAGGGCGCGCAGGTGGTGCTGGTCAGCGGACCGGTACAGCTGGCCACGCCGGCCGGTGTGCAGCGCATCGACGTGCGCTCGGCCGCGCAGATGCGTGAGGCCGTACTCGGTGCCTTGCCAGCCGATATCTACATTGGCGCGGCCGCCGTGGCCGATTACACGCCGCGCCAGGTCTCGCCGCAGAAGCTGAAGAAGACCGCCGGCAGCCAGACCCTGACCCTGGAACTGGTGCGCACCGCCGACATCCTGGCCGAAGTGGCCGTGCAGGAGCAGGCCTTGAAGCTGGTGGTGGGCTTCGCCGCCGAAACCCACGATGTGGAGAAGTACGCACGCGGCAAGCTGGCCGACAAGCACCTGGACCTGATCATCGCCAACCAGGTCGGTATCGCTGGCAATGGTTTCGAGAGCGACCAGAACGCAGCCGTGGCCTATTGGAACGGCGGCCTGCGCGAATTCCCGGGCACCGCCAAGACCCAGCTGGCCGAACAATTACTGGATTTGATTGCCGAGAGGTTGGACGCATGAGTAATGGACTGCAGCCCTTGCAGGTGAAATTGCTGGACCCGCGCTTCGGCGACAGCTGGCCGCTGCCGGCCTACGCCACCGAGGCCAGCGCCGGCATGGACCTGCGCGCGGCGACCGAAGCGGCGCTGACGCTGGAGCCCGGCGATGCGGCCCTGCTGCCTAGCGGCATCGCGATCCATATCGCCGATCCTGGCCTGTGTGCGGTGGTTCTGCCGCGCTCCGGGCTGGGCCACCGCCACGGCATCGTGCTGGGCAATGGCACCGGCCTGATCGACGCCGATTACCAGGGGCCACTGCTGATCAGTGTGTGGAACCGAGGCCGCGACGCCTTCACCATTGAACCGGGCGACCGGATCGCGCAGTTGGTGGTGATGCCGATTGCACGGGTGACGTTGCAGGTAGTAGATACTTTCATCGACAGTGCACGTGGAACGGGTGGATTCGGCCACACCGGGGTGCGCTGACAGGGGGAACGCACGATGAGCCAAGGGAATGAGAGCGGGCGGCCACGTCCAGCGCTGGGTCGATCAACGCCACTGCTGGCGTTACTGCTGCTGTTGTTGGCCGCCTGGTTCGGCTGGAGTGCGGTAGATCAATGGATGCAGTCCGGTACCAGTGCCGGGCTTGAGCAATCCCGCGATCAGGCCGTGGCTGGCGTGCAGCAGGCGCTGGCTACGCAGACTGCGCAGTTCGGCAAGCAGCTGGCATTGGAGCCGGTCAAGGCCGCGCTGGCCAGCGGTGATGCAGCTGCCGTCGCCTTGGCGGTACGTGACAAGTGGACCGGGGTGGAAGACGCGCAGGTTCTCGACGCCAGCCTGACCGAGGCGTATGCCGATCCGGCGGCGTTCGGCTACTCGCGACTGGCACTGCTGGAACAGGCCATGGCCACCGGCCAGCCGGTAGCGCTGGTGGTCCGCGATGGTGGTAGCCCGAGGCTGGGCCTGGCCGCACCGGTGCTGTTGCAGGGCAAACCGGCGGTGATCTACATCCGTCAGCCGCTGACCCGGCTGACCTCCGTGTTTGATGGCATCGATTCGCCGAACAGCGCCTTTCTCGGGTTGCGCCAGGGTGGTTTCACCATCGTCCAGAAGGGCGCCACCGATCTGGGTAACAGTGCCGATGCACTGGCGCGCCCGGTCGGCGATACCGGCCTGCGCGTTGTCGCTGAGCTGCCGGATGCCAGCGCCGGCTTGATGGGCCTGGGAGTGATTCCAAGCGGTATCGTGGCGTTGTTGCTGGTGGCGATTGCGTTGCTGTTGTTGCTGGGCCGCAAGCGCTTGGCGAATCTACCCGTCCTGCGCAGGAGCGCCGTGCAAGCCGACGATAGCGGCCCGACCCTGCAGGAAGCGCTGGAGCAGGACCCGCAACCGCTGCCGGCCTCGGCCAATGCGCGCGCTGCTGATGCGCCGCCGGCGCGCGTCGAGCCGGGTGCGGACGCGGTCCTGCCGGTCATATTCCGTGCCTACGACATCCGCGGTGTGCTTGGTGCCGAGTTGAATGCCAATGTCGCCACGCTGATTGGCCAGGCCATCGGCAGCGAAATGCAGGCGCAGGGTTTGCGCGATGTGGTGGTGGGCCGCGATGGTCGTCTGTCCGGGCCGGAGCTGGCCGATGCCTTGATCACCGGCCTGCGCCGCGCTGGTTGCGATGTGATCGATATCGGCATGGCACCGACGCCGGTGGTGTATTTCGCCAGTTATCACCTGCGCGCTGGCAGCTGCGTGGCGGTTACCGGCAGCCACAACCCGCCGGACTACAACGGTTTCAAGATCGTCATCGGTGGCGAGACGCTGTCCGGCGACGCCATCACCGACCTGTACAAGCGCATCCAGGAAGGCCGCCTGCAGCATGCCGACAACGAAGGCAGCCTGCAGCAACGTGAGGTCATCAGCGACTACGTGCAGCGCATCGCCGATGACGTGCAGCTGGATCGTCCGCTCAAGGTCGTTGCCGATGCCGGCAATGGCGTGGCCGGCGCAGTGGCGCCGCAGTTGCTGGAAGCCATTGGTGCCGAGGTGATCCCGCTGTACTGCGAAGTGGATGGCGACTTCCCCAACCACCACCCGGACCCCAGCGACCCGCACAACCTCGAAGACCTGGTGCAGATGGTCAAGCGCTTCGACGCGGACCTGGGCGTGGCCTTCGATGGTGATGGCGACCGCCTCGGCGTGGTCACCAAGGACGGCAAGATCATCTTCGCCGACCGTCTGCTGATGCTGTTCGCCGCCGATGTGCTGGCGCGCAACCCCGGCGCGATGGTCATCTACGACGTGAAGTGCACCGGCAAGTTGTCCGATTACATTCTGCGCAACGGCGGCAGCCCGATGATGTGGAAGACCGGGCATTCGCTGGTCAAGGCCAAGATGCGCGAGACCGATGCCGAGCTGGCGGGCGAGATGAGCGGCCACTTCTTCTTCAAGGAACGCTGGTACGGCTTTGATGATGGCCTGTATGCGGCGGCACGCCTGCTGGAGATTCTGGCGCAGCGTGATGAAGAACCGTCCGAGGTATTGAACGAGTTGCCGGATGCGATCTCCACGCCGGAGTTGAAGGTGGCGGTGGAAGAGGGCACGCAGCATGCGCAGGTGGCCTTGATCGTGGCTGCAGCGCAGGTTGAGGACTCGCCGTTCGCAGGCGCGCGCATCTCGACGATCGACGGCCTGCGTGCCGACTTCAGCGATGGCTGGGGTCTGGTGCGTGCCTCCAACACCACGCCGGTGCTGGTGCTGCGTTTTGAGGCCAATGATGAAGCGGCGCTGGAGCGGATCAAGGGCGTGTTCCGCGAGCAGTTGCTGCAGGTGTTGCCGGTGGGGACTGAGCTGGGGTTCTGATCGGCGGTGTCGTTCTGCAAGAGCCGTCCACGCATCGCGTGGGCGGCTTTTTGTTTTCTGGACCTCCGCCATTCGTCAGTTGCTTTCTTGCATAGCAAGTTTTGTTGGAGGGCTTTGGACTGCAGCGAAAAGCACCCCTCCCCAACCCTCCCCTTGGCTGCGCCAAAGGGAGGGGGTGTAGTGCGCGCAGCCTGTCAGATCGAAGCGCAGCCGCCTGTCTCCCTCCCTTTGGCGCAGCCAAGGGGAGGGCCGGGGAGGGGTTGCCGTTGCTTCTGCTTGCGCTTGCCTGTGGGAGCGGCGTCAGCCGCGAAGCCACAGTGGCTTCCGTATCCAGCAATCTCAGATCAACGAACGCCTGTTGTTTCACCAGCTTCGCGGCTGACGCCGCTCCTACAGCGGTTGGCCAGCCGGTAAAGCTCCAGCCGAGCGTGATGCAGCTTGTAGGAGCGGCGTGAGCCGCGAAGCCGATAGCAATGAAGTTGCCAGTATCTCCAGCTTGGATTGATCATCAGCTTCGCGGCTGACGCCGCTCCCACATTGGTCACTCCTAACGTCCCAGCGGAGCATGGCTCCGGTCTACCAAAACGCACTGCTCAGGATGCAGGTCGTACCTGCACAACGCAGAGACTGCCTGGCCATTTATCCAAATGACCTCCTGTTTTTTTTGTGTAGACACCTGTTAGAAGTACATGAGTTTCCGGGTCGGCTTGGAGAGGTGAAAGGCCATCAATCCAAATGCCTTTGGTGTAATCACGCGCGTAGATATCAACGCCTGCATCCGAATACAGCGCGGAGTATTCGAAGCCATGTGAGTAATACCCCGAAACAGAGACAGCACGCCCTTCGTACTCCTGGCCGTTTGTGAGGAGCTCGCCGAGGGAAACGGGTTGAGGAACACCGATGTGGCGCTCACAAAAGCTGTTGACCGCAGGTGCGGCCTGTTTCATCGCTGGCGCCGGCGGACAAGCGCAGGCTGACAGCAACAGAGAAGTCAGAGCAAGCGGGAGGAATCTCATGTCCCACCGGTTCCTGTCGGCTCGCCATATAAACGCTGCGCTGACTGGAACAAGATCCAACTCGTGGCGATGAACTTGTCCCCACCCTGCGGGCGATTGCCGCGATGGGTATGGGTGAATGCGGTAGGCGCAATCAACAGGCTGCCGGTGCGCGGCACAACCTTGCGTTGCTGGAACAGGAATTCGGTTTCGCCTTCTGCGAATCCATCGTTGAGGTACAGCGTCCACAACAGGTGCCGGTGCAGGGTTTCGCCGCCGGGGTCGCGTGGGAACAGCTCGCAATGCCAGTAGGGGTAGCCGCCCTCGCCCGCCGTATACCACTGCAGGTTGATCGCGCCAGGACGCAGGCAGGTGCGCGCGAGTTCGGATAGCGCGGCATCGTCCATACCCTGGAAATCATCTGCGCTCAGGCGGCGCGCTTGGCCTTGCGCATCGGGTACCTGCAGCATCAAGGGCGAAATCAGCACCTGTGGATAACGCCGTAGGTACTGCAGCATGCCGTTGAACACCGCCTGCTGCAGGCGCTGTTCGACATCGCGCCAGCCGTCGTTACCGCTGATGCGCAGATCGTGGCTGCGTTTGAGTTCGGGGAACACGCCGCTGCCAACCTGGCCGGGTTTGAGCTGGGTGCTGTGGCGCAGACGTTCGACGATGACCGCGCAGTCGTCGGCGGACAGGGCGTTGTCGTAGACCTCAATGAAATCAACAGCAGTCATCGGCAGCCTCGCAGTGCATGTCCGCCGATGGTGGCCTGAAGCGACCCGCATGTGTAGTGCCGAGCCATGCTCGGCAGAGGTTTTCCGAGCAATGCCGAGGTAGTGCCGAGCCATGCTCGGCAGTGGGGCTGTACCGGTAGTGCCCCTGCCGAGCATGGCTC